>JAGGTO010000111.1 GCA_021163705.1 Thermoplasmata archaeon
AGGAAAAATATATAACGGGGATTGCAATGCTTTTGTAAATGCTCTTGATAAAACTTGGAGGAAGCGTGATTTCGGACAAGAGGAGGTACAGGAGATTCAGGAGAGAGGCTGTTAAGAGAATAGCCAGGAGTTTACCAAAAAAAGAGCTTATAATTGTGCATGGTGGCGGCTCATTTGGGCACATTCTAGCCAAAAAATATGAAATAAGGGAAGGATTTGAGGAATGGAAATCCATGGGATTTTCCGAAATAGGGCGGGATATGATGGAGCTAAATCTCAAGATATTGAAAATTCTTATAGAGGAGAACATACCTGCAATTTCGATTCCTCCTCATGCTTTTCATATAATGGGAGAGGAGCCAGATTTTAGAATTTTTGAAAAAGCCCTATCTATGAATTTTGTGCCCCTTACCTATGGGGATATAATCTTCCACACCAAGATGGGAATAGATATTTGTTCTGGAGATTATCTCATGCTCCATCTTGCGAGAAAATTCAGGCCTGAACTTACCATCTTTCTCACGGATGTTGACGGCATCTATGATAGGGATCCTTCCAGAAAAGGTGCATCCTTAATTCCCTTACTGGGCAGAGATTTTGAGCCTGGAATATCTATAAATGTGGACGATGTAACTGGAGGGATGAGATACAAGATAGAGATGATGCGTGAGATTGCACGATACAGCAGGGTTTATGTTCTCAATGGCTTTCATCCCGAGAGAATGGAAATGGTTCTTAAAGGGGAAGATGTTATCGGGACGGTGGTGGTATGATAGAAAATAGGAAACTTGAGCATCTTAAGATATGCATGGAGAAAAATGTTGCCTCGCATTACAGTTACTGGGATGATATTATTCTGAAGCATGAGAGCATACCGAGAGTGGATCTCGATGAGATTTCTCTAACCACAGAATTTTTGGGAAGAAAGCTTGAAGCACCAATAATTGTGGATGCCATGACTGGAGGCCATAAGGTTGCAAAAAAGATTAATGAAAATATTGCGAGAGCGTGTGAATCTCTGGGAATAGGCATGGCAGTGGGCTCACAGAGGGCTGCCATAGAAAAGAAAGAGTTTGAAACTACATACTCCGTAATAAAAAATTTTGATTTGCCCTTGAGGTTGGGAAACATAGGTGCTCCCCAAATAGCCCTGGGCTATGGAGAGGAGGAGCTTAAAATAGCAATGGAGATGATAGATGCTCATGCCCTTGAGATTCACTTCAATTATCTCCAAGAATCTGTCCAGCCTGAGGGGGATACAAAAGTAAGAGGGCTCAAGGAAAAACTTACGCTTCTTGCCAGAAAATTTCCACTCATAGCTAAGGAGACCGGGGCGGGAATAAGCAGGAATGCTGGAGAATTTTTCAAAGAAGCAGGATTCAAGGCAATTGATGTAAGTGGAGTGAGCGGCACAAGTTTTGCGGCGGTGGAATATTTCAGGGGAGGAGAACTTGGCAAGACTTTCTGGGACTGGGGATTGCCATCCCCGTATGTCATACTGAGTTTAAGAGATCTTGAAATTCCTCTTATAGGTAGTGGGGGTATAAGAAATGGACTGGATGCAGCTAAGGCCATAGCATTGGGAGCAAATGTCGTGGGCATAGCGAGAGAGATACTGCCTCAAGCAATGAAATCTCACAGGGATGTGGAGAAGAAGCTTGAAAAAATAATAAAAGAGCTTAAAATTGCAATATTTTTATCCGGAGCCACGAACGTTGAGGAGCTTAGAAATGTGGAATACATAATAAGGGGTGAGCTCAGGTCATGGTTGAAACTGTCCTAGATACCGTTTGTCCTGTATGCGGAGAAAAAAGTTTAATTTACAGGGCAGAAGAGCTTGATTTACCCTACTTCGGAAAGTGCTTGCAGACAACAATAATTTGCAGAAATTGTGGTTACAGGCATGCTGATGTTATGATGCTGGATGTTAACGAGCCCATGTTTTATGAATTTCTTGTTGAGAGGGAGGAGGATTTGAATGTAAAAGTTGTTAGAGCTACTTCGGGAACTATAGAAATTCCGGAGATAGGGGCAAAGATTGAGCCGGGTCCATTATCTGAGTCTTTTATCACCACTGTGGAAGGGGTTCTCAATAGAATAGTGGATGTACTTGTGCAGATAATGCATGATACTCCCGAGATGAGAGATAAGGTCAATGATATCCTAAGAAAGATAGGGTACATAAAACATGGGAGAATGAAGGCCCACATAATAGTGAAGGATCCCCTTGGCAACAGTGCAATTCTGAGCAATAGGGTGAGGAAGAGAAGATTAAATGAGGAGGAAATAAAGGAGTTGAAACTGGGAGAGATAACATATGAGCTGAGAGGTATAAAATGACCTATACAATCATAATAAAAGATGGAGATAAAATGGGAATTGGCGTGGTAAGTGGCAGTATTGCTGTTGGCTCCAGGGTACCCTGGATAAAATATGGGGTAGGTGCAGTGGCGACCCAGGCACATACCAATGTGAATCTTGGCCCCATGATCTTATCTCTTCTGGAGAAATATAATGCGGAAGAAGCGCTCAAACTTGGAATCTCCCAGGATCCCCAGAGGGAGTTAAGACAGGTGGGTGTGATGGACTGGCAGGGTAGAGCTTCGGTGTATACAGGCTCTCTTGCTTTTCTCGAAAGGGGAGAGATAGTTAAGAAAAATAAACTGTGTATGGGAAACCTTCTTAAAAGCATGGATGTCGTTAATGCTCTGGATGCAGGAAGCGATATCTCGGGGAGCGTGGAGGAGAGGATACTAAATGCCCTGGAAGAAGCCCATCAGGCAGGAGGAGATGCAAGGGGAGATAGAAGTGCCGTGCTTATAGTTGTAGGCAAAAAGGAACCCTATGACAGGCTCGTTGATATTCGGGTAGATTATTCCCACAATCCAATCAAAAAATTGAGGGGGATTTACGAGATGCTTTAATTTTCTCTGAGCTCTCGCATCTTCTTTATCTTCGCATCAATCATTTCTTTCTTTGCTATGTCGTGTCTCATGTATATCTTTCCAGAGACATGTTTCAATGCTCTCTCTGCGATCTCCTCAGCTTTTTCCAGTCTATCTGCTATCCCCACCACTGCCAGGGAGCGCGAAGTTGTTGTATAAAGCTTACCTTCTTCTTCATGCACTGAGGCATAATATAGAATTGCACCCTCATTCCTTATTCTTTCCTCGTTCACCTTTATGATTTCGTTCTTGAGAGGGTTTGGAGTTCCATAGCCTTCAGGCACCACATACTTAACCACCGTTGCCTTGTTTTCAAACTCTGCCTTCTTCAGTTTTCCATCAACAATGCTCCATGCAATATCAACAAAATTGCTCTTCAATATTGGGAGAACATTCATCGCCTCAGGATCACCAAATCTGCAGTTTATCTCTATGATTTTTGGACCTTCGGCTGTGAGCATGAACTGACCGTAGAGTATACCCCTGTATATCCTTCCTTCTCTGCGCATTGCAGCTATAATATCCTCAAGAATTTTCATGCTTCGTGCATAATCCTCTTTATCCAGGAATGGAAGAAGATGGTTCTCCATGCTATAGGAGCCCATACCTCCTGTGTTTGGACCAACATCTCCTTCATATGCCCTCTTGAAATCTTGAACCAGTGGCATGCCTCGAAGATCTTTGCCATCCGTGAAAACCTGAAGCGTGTATTCCTCGCCAATCATGCGTTCCTCTATAATCACTCTTCCAACTCCACCAATTTTTTTCTCTATCACCTCTCTGGCATACCTAATTCCCTCTTCCTTTGTGGAAAAATGATCTCCCATCACCTTTACACCCTTACCTCCTGTTACTCCCACGGGCTTTATTACAAATGGCTTCTCATAATCTTTTAGAAATTCTTCCACTTTTTGAGGAGAGTCGAAAACATAGTAATCAACAAGGCCTTCAATGCC
Source organism: Thermoplasmata archaeon (assembly GCA_021163705.1). GTDB lineage: Archaea > Thermoplasmatota > Thermoplasmata > Thermoplasmatales > Aciduliprofundaceae > S014-41. The sequence goes on from JAGGTO010000111.1 coordinate 3,902, forward strand.
ATGCTTCTTCATAAGCTCCCTCATGAATTCCTTGGAGCCCTCAATTATGGCAGCATCTTTTCTTGGACCTACAACAGGTATGCCCTTCTCCTCTAGCATATCTGCCA
>JAGGTO010000039.1 GCA_021163705.1 Thermoplasmata archaeon
ATGTTACTGGGGCCATGATACCTGTGGATGGGGGATTTCTTTCCTCCTGAGGGCTTGGGATGATAGAGGCAGTCATAGTTCACATAATTCGAGATGGCAAAATTCTTCTCAACTATAAAAAGAGAGGCCATGGAAAAGGAAAGTGGAATGGATTTGGAGGTAAGATTGAAAAGGGAGAAACACCTGAGGAATGTGCATACCGAGAGACAATGGAAGAGGGTGAGGTTAAGTTAAAATCTCTTCATCATATGGGAAAAATAGAGTTTTACAATGTCAATGGGGAAGATTGGCTCGTCCATGTGTTCCGAGGGGAGATAGATGGAGAGCCTAGAGAGAGTGAGGAATCTATTCCAAGATGGTTTTCAATAGGGGAGATACCCTATGAGAATATGTGGGAAGATGATAGGTACTGGCTCCCGCTACTTCTCAATCACCTGCGATTCCATGCCAAATTCTATTTCTCTGGAGAAAGGATGAAGAGATTCAAGATTGAAGCGTGGAAAGATTCTCCTCCTCAATGAGGGCCCTAACATGTATTTCGGAAGAATCAAGAACAGGAATTGAAACATCTCCCTCTTTAACAAGAAGTGGTATTTCGGTACAGTCAAGTATGACTCCATCTACCTGAGATGCATATTTCTCAATGAGGCCAATCATAAATTTTTTGCTTTTAAGATTGTGGAATGTGAGTTCTTCTTTTATTATTCTATCCACCGCCTCTCTTTCATTCGGAGAAGGTATTATCGTGTCTATTCCTATCTCTCTCAGAGTTTCTCGATAAAAATCTTCCTCCATGGTGATTTTTGTTCCTAAGAGAAGGAGCTTTTTCATATTTCTTTTTATAGCCTCTCTTCCAACGGCCTCTATTATGCTTACCATTCTTGCCTTTACTTTTCTCTGCAAACTGGGGAATACCTTATGGGGTGTGTTGGCCGCAATACCTATTACTTCAGCGCCCGCATTCACAAGGGAATTGGCAGCATTCAGGAGAATCTTTTCTCTCTTTTCCCAATTCCCCTCTACAAACTCTTTAAAATTCAGGCTGTAGATGACGATTTCGGGATAAAAATTTGGAGGAAAAATTCTCTGAGATATTTCAATGAATTTCTCATAGTAATAGAGGGTGGATTGTGGGCTTAGACCGCCTATGATTCCTATCCTTTTCATGGAAGCTTAATCAGAGCAAAGATAATTAAATTTTCTGCTCAAAATCTTTTTATTGTTCCTCTCCTTATTCCCTCTGCCAATGAAAGATGAGAACAGAGAACTGATTAAAGATTCGGTTAAGGATATAATAATCTCGGTCATTGTTGTGGCAATCATTTTTCTATCATTATATGGCTATACCCAGAACTGGCCTCCAATAGTTATAGTTGAATCTGGAAGCATGCAGCATGGCTCACTTTCCCATATTGGGACCATTGATACGGGGGATGTCATACTCGTGAAAAAGATTTACTCGGAAGATTCTGTGATAAGCTATGTGGAAGGTCGTTTAAATGGATATAAGAAATATGGGGACTATGGGGATGTGATAATTTATGAGTATAATGGAAAGCTAATTATTCACCGCGCAATAGTCTATCTCATGCGGGATGGTGATCATTGGAAAATAAGGGGATTTGAAAATGGCAAGTACCCCTCATGGCTAATTGTAACATCCTCCAAAATAGAGATAAAGGATGCAGAATATGCACATAAAAGTATAATAATTAATTTAACCTTATTGGATCCCCGGAGAGTGGGAGATGAGGGCTTTATAACAATGGGTGATCATAATCTCGCAAAATACGGCTCATATGCCTATGATCAGAATAGCGAGAGATTCATAGCCATATGCCCGAAACTTGTGAATTACAGTATGATCAAGGGGGTTGCCCGTGGAGAGATACCCTGGTTTGGTGCTCTAAAGCTATATTTAACACATACCAATTTGGAGGAGATACCTGCAAACACAAAAAGAAATCTTGGGATTTCACTCCTCGTGATATTCGTGGGATCATTTCTTGCGGATTATACGATCTCCAAAAGGGATAAAATAAGAGAGAGAATGAGAAAATTCCTAAACCATTAAAAGAATAGCTTTTTCTGAGAGCTCAGCTTCACATTATTCAAATCCATGAGAAACTCATCCTCAAGCAGTATTTTTTTTACTTCTATGACAGGCAATCCAAGCTCCACAACCTTAGTCCTTCCATATCTGCCAAAAGATTTTACCTTGGCATTAATTAATCCGAGCATGTCCATTTCGGAGATAAGGTCTGATATTCTTCTCTGCGTTAGTGGCTGGATGCCTATTCTCCGTGATAGATTCTTGTATATCTGGTATATTTCTCCAGTTGTTAAAGAACTTCTTCCGGCCTCGTCACTTAGAGAGACTGCAAGTAAAATAATTTTAGAGTGAAGTGGCAATGTTCTTATGGCTTCGCTTACACAATCCATCTCAATTTTATTTTTCGCAAGATACACATGCCTTTCCTCTACCCTTTCTGCACCCTCTCTTTCTGCCATCTCTACCGAGATTCGAAGAAGTTCTATGGCTCTTCTTGCATCCCCATGCTCTCGAGCTGCTATGGCAGCACATGTACTTATTACCTCCTGGCTAACAACGCCATCCTTCACTGCAATTTTTACCCTTTCTTCTAAAATGTCCTCAAGCTGATAGGCATTGTAAGGTGGAAATATGAGCTTCTCCTGTGTTAAACGACTTTTAACCCTAGGATCCAGCAAATCTGTGAATTTTAACTCATTTGAGATTCCTATCACGCTCAATCTCGAATTTTTCATCTCAGAATCGAGAAGAAGAAGCTGGTAAAGAATATCATCACCACTTTTTGCCACAAGCTTATCCACCTCATCCAGTACAACGATAACTATGCCGTTCCAATCATCAATTTTTTCTTTTACCGTTGTGAATACCTTATCCAGAGGCCATCCTGTGAATGGTATTTTCTCATCCCATTCTTCAATAAAATAATTTCCAAGATTCTGGAGAACTGAATAGGGTGTATCAACAGTTTCACAGTTTATGTATATATATTCCACATTTCTGCGGGCATAAACCTCCCTCGCATGCATCAGTTCTCTTCCAACATATCTAACTACTGCAGTCTTTCCAGTTCCAGTTTTTCCGTAGATAAGAATGTTTGACGGCTTCTCTCCTTTAAGAGCAGTTACCAGAATTTCAGCAAGCTTGTCTATTTCACTCTCCCGGTGGGGTAAATTCTCAGGGAGATAATCTGGATATAGTGCCTCCCTATTACCCTTAAACAGACTTACCTTCCGCATGTGTTTCTCAAATATATTCCCCGTCTCCCTCATATTTCCACCCGAAGCAAAGGTAGGTATGTATTGGAAGTTAAAAAAGATTTTTTTATCAAAAAGATTACCAAAATGCTTATATTTCCGTCAACCCCCCATCGTTTCCTGTGGAAACTCTACCGATGAGAGCTTTCAATCCTTGCAGCTTGTTGCTTGGAAATTCAAATTCTATGCATAACTCTTCTCCTGCATCCAGTCTCTCTATTTTCCCATATCTTTCTATAAACTTTAAAACATCTTTTCTTGTGGGTGATATCCTGACTCTGTATCTTTTGACACCTGTCTCCAGTTTAATTCTTGTTAGAAGCTCCTCCAGACCTTCCCCCATTTTCGCAGAAATAAGCACAGGTTCAGCTACTACCCTAACCATCTCTTTCTTCCTCTCCAAATTCTCTGCTATATCTATCTTGTTTATTACAGGTACAATTTTTCCTCTAACCTTGGGAGAGATTATATCCAGCACAAGATTCATCTTTCTTTCAAGGATAGGGGGAGGATCGCATCCATCTAAAAGCAGGAGCACAATATCCGCGTTGTAAATTTCTTCAAGCGTAGGCTCAAAGGCCTTTATTAACCAGGGAGGCATGTCTTCAACAAAACCCACAGTATCTGTGATCAATATTTTCTCCTTTCCTACCCGCGAGGTTCTTGTGCTCAGAGTTGAGAACATTCTCTCTTCAATTATAACATTCTTGCCACTCAAAGCCTTTAAAAGAGTGCTCTTTCCACTGTTGGTATATCCTGCTATTCCAACGAGTATATAGCCTGCCTCCCTTCTTAACTTTCTCCTCTCCTCTCTGTGAATCTTTATTTTCTCTATTTCCTTTCTTATTCTCGCCATCTTTCTTCTTATCATCTCGTAATAATCTGCCACTTCATATTCACCACCACCCATCCATCCAGGATGCTCTCCCACCCTTACCTGATGCACAATTTCCCGTAGATGAGGAATTTCATACTGCAATCTTGCATATTCTACCTGGAGCATCGCATCCCTGCTCTTTGCCCTATCTGCAAATATGTCTATTATTAGTCTAACCTTATCATCCACCTCTATCCCCAGTTCCTTTTCCAGGTTATACCATTGAGATGATTTGAGTATCCCCTCAATTATAATCTTCTTTGCAGAGAGCTCCTTAGCCCTGCTTTTTAACTCCTCCAGTTTTCCTCTCGTAACAAAATATTTCGGATTTCTCTTCTCTCCTATGAAAATGGAGGTTAGAATCTCATAACCCAGCGATTTCACAAGCTGCAGAAATTCTTCATTAACATATCCTACAATCACCCCATACATTTTTCCAGATCCCCCAGAAGATATATTGAACCTGTGGCTATGGTATTTTCCCCTCTTTCAATACAGTAATTAAGAGCCTCACAGGGATCCCTTATTTTCCTTACTTCTGAGAAATATTTATGGGCAACCCTTGCAATGTCTTCCAGGGAGGCTCTTCTTTTCTCATAGCTTATCTCCGTCACAATTATTCTGTCGCTCACCTCCCCTATTTTTTTCAAAACAGAATCCATATCCTTATCGGATAACATTGAAAAAAGGAAAAGAGGATTTTTTATTTTGAGGACCTTGATGGTTTCCACGAGTCTCTCCATTGCAGATGGATTATGGGCAGAATCAAATATGAGAAGAGGATCCCTTCTCTTTATCTCGAATCTGCCTTTCCATTTTGCATTTTTTAACCCCTCCTCAATGTCCCTCTTTGTTATGCTGTAATTCTCCTCCAGAAGCTCAGCTATTCTTAGGGCTACCGCCGCATTTGTGAGCTGGTGGATTCCAGTCAAGGGAATTTGAATTTTATACTCTCTCACAGGAGAGAGGGTCTTAAAATTAAGACCCTCTATGCTTATCTTTACATCCTCAAATTTAAATTCTTCATGGATGTTATGGTAGGGGGCATGTTTTCTCTCTGCAATCTCCCTTATTATCCTATTTGCATTTATCTTTCTCTCTCCCACAACCACAGGCACATTGGGTTTTATTATCCCAGCCTTCTCCCTTGCAATATCCTCTATCGTATTTCCTAAAGTTTTCGTATGTTCAAGATCCACTGTTACTATGCCAGCTACCTCAGGTATGATTATATTTGTGGCGTCAAGCCTGCCTCCCAAGCCCACCTCCACTACGGCAAAATCCACATTCATATCACGAAAATATTTGAAGGCAAGAGCTGTGGTCACCTCAAAAAATGTGGGATTTCTATTCTCCTTCGCTAATTTCTCAATTTTTTCTTTCCATTCTCTTATGAAATTTATCACATAATCCAGCGGGATTTCTTCATCATCCACAACTATTCTTTCGGTATATCTGGAGATATGTGGCGAGGTGTATAGAGCAGTACTATATTTTCTCTTGAGTATTGAGTAAACAAAGGCACATACAGAGCCCTTTCCGTTTGTTCCTGTAACATGCACGCTCTTAAAATAATTTTGAGGCTCTCCAAGTTCCCTGGCAAGCTCTCTCATCACGCTGAGATCCATCTTCATTCCAAATCTTCGAAGATTGTAGATATATTCTATCTCCGGCGGCTCCACGATGATGGTAAATGTGCCAGCTATTTAAACCCTTTGTGAACCCTTTGAAAAATCTGCCATGCGAGAGATAAAATACTTCCATGGAATATCCTTTCTCATGTCCTTGAGGTACAGGTCTTTAATACTCCCGGGACTATTCTGGGCATCTGCAGCTTACAATATGGCTGTGGTTAGCTTCACAACTGGAAATATAAAAGGAGCATTGCACCTCTCCACCACATATGCCAATCTCCTTATAGGACTTCTCACATCCATCACCTTAATTGGTTGGTTTTTTGGTTCAGTTATTTTTGGGCACCTTTCTGATAAGGTGGGAAGAAGAAAAATAGTAATTATAGCTCTTCCTCTTCATGTTTTATCCACAGCTCTCATGTATTTTGCCAATAGCTACTGGGAATTCTTCATCCTTCGACTTCTTGCAGGTATTGGATTCGGAATGGCTATTCCTACTCTGAGTGCTTTAATTAGCGAAAAAGCTCCTGCAGAAATTAGGGGAAGAATGGTTGTTCTTCTTGATTCCTTCTGGACATACGGGTGGATATTCTCTGCCCTTGTTTCCATGTTCTACACCTCCTCCCTCTGGAGGGTGTATTACCTTACATCCCTCATGTGGCTTCTTCTTTTACCCTTCAGTAGAATTTTGCCTGAAACTGTGGTGACAAGAAGAGAGAAGGTTCATATGGCTGAGATACTTAAATACAGACATACCTATGTTCTCTGGGGCATATGGTTCATCATGGCCATGAGCTACTATGGCATATTTTCATGGCTACCCACAATAATGGAAAAGAGCTATCCCCTTCTAACTTCCAGGGTTTTTGTATTTGCCACTTATCTGTTTCAGATACCCGGATACTTTTCAGCAGCGTATCTTATTGAGAAAATTGAGAGAAGATATGTTCTCTTCCTATTCATGCTTCTTACCTCTATCGGAGCATACATGTTCATAGCAGGACTCGTAATTCCTGGCGCGGTGATGATCTCATTCTTCGATCTGGGTGCATGGGGTGCGATCTATGCAATAACTCCTGAGCTTTATCCATCGAGAATTAAGGGCAGTGGAGCGGGAGCTGCAAACTCTGTTGGAAGGGTCGGAGGATTAATAGGACCTCTCATAAAAGGTTTCTTTCCCGACTTTACCCTATTTCTCATATTCACTTTTTCCCTCCTTGGAGGCTCCCTTCTCTCCCTCCTTCTCCCCTCTAAAGGGAGAAATGATTAGATATGTGATTGCAATACCTGCATGTGTATGCAATCGAAGTAAGAAATCTCTGGCGTACATTCAAGACTAGAGATGGTGTAGTTGAAGCACTTCGAGATGTTAATCTTAAAATTAAAAAAGGTGAGCTATTTGGGTTACTTGGCCCAAATGGTGCCGGAAAAACCACGCTAATAAGGATTCTTACCACGCTTCTCCTACCAACAAAAGGGGAAGCCTATGTTTGGGGTTACAGTACTGCCACAGAAGAGAGGAAAATAAGGCCCATAATCAATATGGTTTCAGGCGGTGAATATTCCGGCTATGGTCTTCTCACAGTTAAGGAGAATCTATGGATGTTCTCCCAGTTCTATGGCATACCGGGAAAGGTGGCTAAAAGAAGGATAGAATATCTCGCCAGGAGATTGAAATTTGAAGATATACTCAACAAGAAGGTGAGAAATCTATCCACTGGTCAAAGACAGAAGATGAATGTGGCCCGGGCATTCTTAACGGATCCCAAGGTGATATTCCTCGATGAGCCTACCCTTGGTCTGGATGTTGAAGTTGCTCGAGTTATAAGAGACTTCGTCAAAGAGTGGTTGCTGGAAAATGATGAGAGAACAGTTCTTCTCACCACCCATTATATGCACGAAGCGGAGGAATTATGTGATAGAATCGCGATAATAAACGAAGGAAGGATAATAGCTCTAGATACTTCAGATAATCTGAAAAAGTTAGTATCCAGAGAATTCTCGCTTGTGCTTCGAATTCATCCGAAAATCAATATTTCCTGGATTAATAAGATAGAGGGAGTGCAGAAATATCTAACAAGGGAAGAGGAGAATGGACTAAGGGTGAGGATAATTATGAGCAGGGAAGAGAGCATTGCCGATGTGGTGGATGGAATAATTAAGCATGGGGCGAAGATAAGCTATCTCAAGAAGGAGGAGCCCACATTGGAGGATGTGTTTCTCAAGCTTACAGGTAGGGGATTGGAATGATTGAATTTTTAAGAGCAGTTAAGGGCAGGGCATATCCCCGTGTCATAGGTGCCTTGAGAGAACCATCCTGGATGCTCTGGGATACATTTTTGCCTCTCCTCTCTCTGTCAGCGTATGTTTTCGTATATCGCTCTCTTCACGCTCCCCGAGAATTTGAGGGATTTGTGATACTTGGCGGTATAATGACAGCATACTGGCTCAATGTTCTATGGGGTATGGCATCCCAGTTTTACTGGGAGAAAGAAACTGGAAATCTTCAATATTATATAATGGCACCTGCCTCACTTGAAAGCATACTTGCAGGCATGGCTCTTGGTGGTATGTTTGGCACAACCACTAGAGCTATCGGCATACTGCTCTTGGGCACCTGGCTTTTCAAGGTGGATATGAGTGTAACGAATCCCTATCTTCTTCTCCTCATATTTGTTATATGCCTAGCGGCCATGTACGCCATGGGAATGATGTTCTCCTCCCTTTTCCTACTATGGGGCCGTGAAGCATGGGTCACTAGCAGTCTATTTGAGGAACCCATATATTTTCTATCGGGTCAGAACTTTCCTGTGAAAGCTCTGGGCCCATATTTATCAATGGCAGCATCTATAATCCCCCTCACTCTTGGACTGGATGCTATGAGGCAGCTCATATTTCCCTCCTCCATTAAATTTGCCCTTATGGATCCATATCTTGAGCTCATATTCCTTTCAATCTTAACTATTGTGTATCTTTTCCTTGCAAAAGTATTTTTGAGAAAAATGGAAAATATTGGAAAGACTAAAGGCACAATACTCACGAGGTGGTTGTAATGTCCAGGTTTATTAGCACAGTAAAAACTGCCATGTGGCTCGATTATCAGATCGCATCCAACTGGACAAAACCCCTCACCTTTTTCACATATAATATAGCCAAACCGGTGGGCGCATCTCTCCTCCTTCTTGCCATGTACTATGTGGTAACGGGAAAAATAGTGGGTAGCATGGCCCTATCCTTCATCTACATAGGCAATGCATTCTACATGATCCTTGGCCAGGTGATGATGGATCTCGGCTGGCTTGTGCATGAGGATCGGGAACATTACCAAACCCTCAAATACATAATGATATCTCCATCTTCCTATTACTCCTATCTCATTGGAAGATCTGCTGCAAGATTTCTCCTGAGCATATTTCCTGCAATTTTTCTTCTCCTTCTGGGATTTATAATACATATTCCCTATAACTTCAATTATCCCCTTCTCCTCTTTACCATACTTTTCGGGTGGATATTTATGGTCTCTGCAGGAATGCTTCTCAACACCATTACTCTTTTAACAGCAAGATATGGAGGCTCCATAGGTGAGACCTTCGCTGGAATATTCTATCTTCTCTCGGGGGTGATATTTCCCCTCTCCGTGCTACCTTCCTTTCTCACAAAATTCGCCCTTTTCCTGCCATCAACTTACTGGTTCTCTCTTATCAGAAGGAGTGTGTTAGGTATGGAAACTGATCCTGTTCTCTCTCAGCTCTCTCTTCAATCTACTCTCATTCTTTTTGCAATCACAACAGCATATTTCATAACCCTTTCCCTTAGTTTCTACTTTTCAATGGATTACCTTGCGCGAAGAAGAGGTGCCCTAGAGATGATTACCACCTATTAACACAAAATCTTTTTATTCTTCATAAGATAATGGAAACATGGTCCGGCAGGGAGAGCCCTGGATCCATGAAAGGGCTTGACATCCGGACCTATATCTTCCCAAGTTTATAGGAGGCTCTAAAATTAAATCATTTTCAAAATATCTTCAATATCCCATACTTCAATCTCCTTAGTTTCTGCAGAAATCTCTGATTTATCAGGAACGATAAGAACTCTCCTTGCTCTGAACTTTGCAAGCTTTTCCTCGGCTTTTTTTATGTCTTTTTTATCTACAGAGGATTTCCATTTAACCTCTCCCACAAACTTTATCTTTCTGAAATCACCTAGCACTATGTCTATTTCTGCTGGTTTCTGATAAAGAAAGATTCTATAGTTGAAGATTTTTGCAAGGAGGGTGCGGAAGAACATTTCCACATGCATAGGTACTCTCTCTTCAAAATATTTTTGATGCAGCTCTCTCTCGGAGAAGTTGTATTTTTCGTCCAGATAATAGTAGGTATCTATAATGGGAGAAGGAATAAAATATCTATGTCTTTTCACATTGAACTCTGGAAATCGCCATATTATCCCCATACTTTGAAGTATCTTGAGGTATGGTTTTATTAATGAAGAATCTTGCTTAGGGATGAGTGAGTTTGAATGTAAAAATTGGGTTATCTCAGTAAGCGTTCTTTTTCCTGAGGCAATGGCTCTAATCACACCCTCGTATCTGGCACTAAACTCTTTATCCTCCTCTAGGAAGATTTCGCCTATGAGAGCTGGAATGGTCAATTTCAGCTGTGGCAATACCTTGTAAATTTCCGAACCAAAGTAACGGAGTAGTATAGGCTCCCTCATATAAACCGCCTGCTCCACAAGTTTTTTCTTATCTTTTATCAAAGGTGCGAGGTTTCTTAGAATATCTCTTTCATCGATAATATCCATTCGGTACTCTGAAAATAAACCTAATAGAGGGGAAGATGAGGATAGCATTCTCTCTGCAAGCCAAAGAGTGGAAGTTACGAGAACTAGATTTTTTGGATTTTTAATGTGAATAAAATCTAGAAACTCATCAGGTAAACGGTGAAATTCATCCACAATAAAAATCTTATCATCCTCTCTGAGAATAAGTCTCATCATTTCTTGGTAATTTATTACCGTATCTTCACTTTCCCAGTATATGCTTCGATCTCTTTTAACAAACAGATAGTTATCCCCACCAAAAATCCTCTTTACAAGAAATGTTTTTCCGGTTCTTCTTCTACCATAGATAATCATTGGCAAGCCAGTGTTTTTAAGCTTTTCTTCATCGGTATATCTGATTATGGTAATCATGATTACCATAATGGATTATGGAATATAAATATATTTCAGGTGCCCTCCTCCCATTCTTCTAGGTATTTTCTCTGCTCCTCTGTTAAGGCATCAATTTCTATGCCCATGGCTTTAAGTTTCAATCTGGCCACATAATAATCTATCTCTGTGGGCACAGGATAAACCTTATTTTCCAAATGCCGATGGTTCTTTGCTATGTACTCTGCCGTGAGTGCCTGAATTGCGAAGCTCATATCCATTATCTCCACGGGATGCCCCTGCCCAGCTACGAGATTGATCAATCTTCCATCCCCAAGAAGATAAATTTTCTTCTCACCAATCTCATATTCCTCAACATACTCTCTCACCTTTCTCTTTCTCCTGCTCAGCCTTTCTAAATCTCTTTTGCTGATCTCATTATCAAAGTGCCCCGAATTTGCAAGTATGCAACCGTTCTTTGCTGCAAGGATATGCTCTTCTCTGACCACATCCTTCATTCCTGTGGCAGTTATAACGAAATCTGCTTCACGAATTGCATCAATCATTCTCATAACCCGAAATCCATCCATGCGAGCTTCTATGGCTTTTATTGCATCCACTTCTGTTACGATAACATTCGCCCCCATTCCGCGCATTCTCATTGCAATACCGCGACCACACCAGCCATAACCCGCAACGACGACTGTTTTTCCTGCTATTGTTAAATTGGTGGCGCTCATTATGCCGTCTAATGTGCTCTGCCCTGTGCCATACCGATTGTCAAAAAGATGCTTCATCTTTGCATCATTAACATCGAACATTGGAAATCTCAACACTCCCTTTTTCTCCATTACACGAAGACGAAGCACGCCTGTTGTTGTTTCCTCATTCCCTCCGAGAATAGGGATGTAGGTATAGTCCTTATGCAACAGTGTTGTTAAATCACCACCGTCATCTATTATTATATCAGGTTCAATCTCCAGCACTTTATGGAGATTCTCATAGTACTCCTTCCGGCTCTCTCCCTTTCTCGCAAAGACCTGTAGACCTTGGAACCTTAAAGCTTCCACAACAGAATCATCCGTGCTGAGGGGATTGCAGGATGCCAGACGAACTCTGGCGCCACCATCTCTAAGGGTTAATGCTAAAATTCCCGTTTTTGCCTCCACATGGAGTGCCATCCCTATTTTTAGCCCATCAAATGGTTTCTCATCCCTGAATCTTTCTCTCACCGCTCTGAGGACATCCATGTGCTCATATGCCCACTCAAGTTTGAGCTCTCCAATACTGGAATTCATGTGGGGGTTATTTTAAGCAAATATTAATAAACTTTCGAAAAAGTTTATTTTTCACCAAAGGATACGGCAAATATGCATATTGAAAGCAGGGTTGAAAAATTGAGGGAGTATATGGAGAGTGAGGATTTGGAAGCAGTGATTCTAATGAATCCTGAGAATCAGTATTACTTTACAAATTTCTACGCTATTACATATTCCAGACCCATAATAGCAGTGGTGGAGAGAAATGCCATCCATCTCATTGTGCCACAGCTGGAGGAGATGCATGCTAAAGAAGAAGCAAAAGTAAATGATATTCGCACTTATTATGAAACTCCTGGAAAGGTAGGAGATGCTATTATTCTCCTTAAAAAGCTGGTTGAAGGAAGTAAGAGAATAGGCGTAGAAAAAAGGTTCTTACCTATCTCCCTGGTGGAGTCTTTAGGAAAAGACATCATTTTTCACGGTATAGATAGTTTTGTGGAAAATATGCGGATGATTAAGGATGATGAAGAGCTATCCCTTATAGTAAAAGCTGCCAAACTAGCTGATAGGGGAGTAAAAAAGAGCATAGAGTATGCGAGAGAGAATGTGAGTGAGCTTGAGATAGATAATGCTGGAAATTTTGAGATTCTTTCTCAAGCTTCAAAAAATTATCCGGAGATG
>JAGGTO010000101.1 GCA_021163705.1 Thermoplasmata archaeon
AGCGGGCCCGCCGGGATTCGAACCCGGGTCGTGGGGTCCGAAGCCCCACAGTCTAATCCCCTAGCCTACGGGCCCTTTTTCCAGGTTTTTGGATATTTGCCTCTCTCTATGATAACTCTTTCAGGGATGGCTACTATATCCTCCTCCAGCGCTCCCTTGGAAAGAGAGACGAGCTCTCCTTTTTGTGTGAAGATGGCTACATAATCTCCCCTTTTAAACTTTTCTTGGCTTATAATGCCAGCCTTATATAAAGGTGCACCATGTGCCAAAGCCTCAACTGCAGAATCCTTCACTACAATTTTTGGGAGGAAGGAAACTATATCTTCACCTGGTTTTATTATCTCGCGGAGATAACTTTCATCGCCATCCTCTTTCCAGAAAATATATGCATCCAGTAAATCATGGAGTGTGCAGGTATCCTCTTCCTTATAATGACCCGTTGCAATTCTTCTCAGCTCTTCCATATGTGCCCCTATACATAATGCATCGCCCATATCTGTGCAGAGTGTTCTTATATATGTTCCAGCCTCCACCTTTGCCCTGAACAATACATTTCTCCCCACTATTTCCAGAAATTCTAAGGAATAAACTCTTCTCTTTCTTAATTTGCGAGCTACTGCAGATCTAAGTGGCGGAATCTGATATATTTCACCTGTGAACTCTTTCATAACTTTTTTTACTTTTTCAGGAGATATATCCTTATGGAGATGCATTATACCAACATACTCTTTGGGTACCATATGGAGGATATTAATTATCTTTGTGGCCTTATTGAGAGCTATGGGTAATACCCCTGTAACCTTGGGATCAAGAGTTCCTGCATGCCCGGTTTTTTTCACATGTAATATATCTCTAACCCATGCACTCACCTGATGGCTTGTAGGGCCCTTCGGTTTATCTATAATAACCACTCCAAAATTCAATAGCTCTTCAATGCTTCTCTTCATATTTTATCGCCCCTATGATCTCTTGAACAATTTCCTCTGGGGAGAGAGAATCACTCTGGATGATCTTATCATAGATGCTGAGATCTTCAAAATCTATCCCATAGATTTCCATATATCTTTTTTTCTCACTCTCCTCCCTCATGATCACCTTTTCCTTGATTTTTCTTATGTCTCCATCTTCCCTTTTCCATATCCTCTGGATCCTGACATCTAAAGAGGCATCCACATACACCTTGTATGCGGGAATGTCATTTAAATGCATGAGCCATCCACTAAGACGAGAATCAATTATAACATTCTCCATTTTTTTTGCCTTTTCGAGAATTCTGCGATCTACCTCCCTGTCTATTTCCCAGTGCTCCTCAGCATATTTGCTAAATTCTATGATATCCATGTTTCTCTCCTTGGCCATGTTTCTGAAGATATCTCCCCCACAAATGAGAGGATATCCCATTTTTTCAGATAGAAGCTTAGCAACCGTTGTTTTTCCACTTCCAGGTGGACCACTTATGGTGATCCTCATCCCACCGCCCCTATACTTTTAGCCTCTTCCTCCTCTAGCTTTTTTCTAAACTCGAAATACTTGAAAATATATCGAACGATCCATGCCAGGGGCATAGTAAAGGATGAATAAATCAGAAGCCAGTTGGGAAACCAGAATATTATTTTGTTGAGATCTACCGCCGATGCCCATGGTATCGCCACATAGGTGTATGGAATGCTATATTGCATGAACAGCCATAACCATGTGAAAATTGCTATAACAATTAACCAGGTGATCATTGTGGCTTTCATTGATCGGGATTGAATTTCCATGCTCTCGGCTGAATACTTCATCTGAAGTTTTTTCAACTTCTCTAACTTTGCCATATCCTGCTTTTTCAAAGCCTCTCGGTATACCTGATTAAAGGCCCGCATTCTTGCCTGTATTCTTGCCATCTTTATCCAGTCAGAATAGTGATGTGTTGCCCAGGTATTTATGAGGGTTACCAGTATGCCCGAAGCAAGAAGGGTATAAATCGGATACTTATAGTTGAAGGAAAAAAGAGGATTCAAAATCACACCTGCCGCATAACCCAGCGTGAATCTCAGCTGAGGAACAAAAAGGACTATCATAAAAAGAAGCATAAACAGCATATACATGCTCATGGCTGAGGACTGCATGGGCTGCTGTGGCACATTTTCATCACTCATTTAAGAGCCTCCATAAATCTCTCTACTGCCTTATCCACCATTCCCTCATTATTTTCAAGTATAAGAACATTGGCACCTGTATAAACGGAGCAGGCAAATGCCGAAGATCTGTTTGCCTCCAGATGTTCTTTTATCTCTTTTAATGATTCTGCATCTCTAATTCTAGTCTCATCTTTCGCCCTTCTCCCAGCTATCTCCTCAGGAGAAGCTTCAATTACCACAATTAGCTCAGGTTTTAATTTTTCCAGTACCCATACAGGCAACCCTGGAAGATATCCTGCGGGAGTTTTTATGGTGAGATGCGTATCCACAATTACATTCTCCATCTCACCTATTTTTTCAGCAGCCTCTCTCTGTATTTTTCTCTGAATATTTATGGGCAATTTTCTCATCTCATCTCTATGCCTTACCAGATTTTCTTTTTTGGCTATTTCGAGCATAATGGTACCATAATTTACTATGGGATAATTTGTTCTCTTTGCAACTTCCTCCATTATCGTCGTCTTTCCTACTCCAGGCACTCCTGCCACAACAACCCTCATTTTTATCACTCAAAGAATTGTCTTATTACTGGATGCATCTCCATCAACTGCTCACGACCCATGGCTTCGTAGAACTGAATTAATATACCAACTGTAAGAAGAACGCCTGTACCAGAGGTATTACCCACCGTGCCTATAAGGTTTGCAAATGCAGCCAGAGCTCCTACTGCAGCACCACTGAATACCGTAACTGCAGGAATATATTTGTTTAATATCTTTTCAAGCACTGCAGGACTTCTCCTGAAACCCGGTATTTGCATTCCACTCTTCTGAATCTGCTGTGCAATGGCCTTAGCGTTCATGTTCGCGGTTTCAATCCAGAATATGGCGAAGAGAATACTCATTCCTATCATAAAGGCAACATAGACAATTACATGGAGAAGCAGTTGCCAGTAGGTCTGATATGCAAACACATAGCTATATCTCTGCGGATTAATGAGGGGAAGAAGCCAGCTACCAAGTCCATTAACTCTGTTAAGATAATATGCCAATCCTCCTATGGGTGTGGTGCTCTTTATACCCAGCTCTTGAACCATCTGAGGCGAGGGATACTCTCCAAGCAAGGGATTGTGACCAAGAAGAGGAATTTTTTTCAACGCTGGATTGCTCCAGAAGAGCATTGACCACATTGAGATATTGGCCAGAAGCGCAGATGTCAGGATAACAGGTATGTTTGATGAGTACATTAGCTTAATGGGATATCTTCCTCTTGCACCTCTGGCTCTTTCATGGGCAAGGGGTAACTCTATCTTGGTACTCTCAGCGTAAGCCACAATGAAAAATATCACAATGGTACCTATCAATGCTATCACAGGATTTGGCTGTCCAAAGAGTATTCTCTCCATTCCACTTCCGTAGAGCTGGGCTGAGCTGCTGTGAGTAAGGATGTATATAGTCTTGGGAATACATCCGCTGGGTGGATTTGATAAACTAAGAGGTTGTGACTGTGTTGCGGGAACCCAGTTTATGGTTCCTGTGAATATGGCCTGTGATACACCGGCAGCTATGAATAATGAGATACCGGAACCGATACCCCACTTTGAAACAAGCTCATCCATCAGAAATACAATATAGGAGCCAAAGAATAGCTGGAGCACTATAATTAATCTTGCCAGAAATAATCCGTAACCAGGTGCAAAGGAGTCCAATCCAGATATGAATTTGTTGGATGGTTGCAGATACCCAAAGACCTGAGGTATGGCTTCTACAAAGATCATTATTATCACAAGCAATTTTTGAGTTCCTTGATATATTGCCTTATCATCATCCTTTGTGAGGTCCAAATTCACTATCTTCGCTCCCACAAATAGCTGCATGATTATGCTTGCAGTCACAATAGGACCTATTCCAAGATGCATTAGAGAGCCGGAGGCTCCTGCCATTATGGCTCTGAAAGATTCGAATAAATCCACCACTTTTGCCTGGTCAACTCCATAAATGAAAATGTTAGTAAGTGCAAAATAGAGGATGAGAGTTAGAAGTGTCCAGGTAATTTTCTGTCGGAAATGCACATGCCCTTTAGGCTTTTTCACAGTGGGCAAGTACATTATCACCGGTTTTAAGCCATAAAGCTTGCTTCCCTCCCCATTATACGAGGCCACAAGATAGATGAGATAAAATAGAGGAACGCTCCATAATATGTAGATGAGCAAATCAATCCAGTGTGAGGTCATCAATTTGTAGAATTCATCAACTCCCAGGAGCTTCCATTTTGTAATGGAGAAATAAAGGTATGTAAAGAGGATCCAGAATATTAGAATCCACAGCGCAGTACCTTTTTTCCTAGGAATTTCCCCCTCACTCATGGATTACTTCACCACCTGCCTCTTCTATTTTCCTTTCGGCATTAGAAGATACATATTTAACCTTAACTCTCAGTTTCTTTGTTACTTTGCCCTTTCCCAGGAGCTTGTTTATGCCCATCTTTTCAAGATCCACCTCGTAAATTCCATTTTCAAGTACTGCAAAACCCTGCTCTACGAGAGCTTCAATATTCTCGTTTATCACACCCACATTTATGCTGTTTATCTCCTCCTTTGGATGGTGAGAAGTGAATCCCCTGTTTCCCCACAGAAACTCTGGATGCTTTATTGCAAAGGACTTGTGATGCTTGCCGAGTCCTGCATAGCCACGTCCACCTTTTCGACCGGCACCCCTTCTTCCTTTTATACCATGACCATAGGTATTGGATCCCCTCATCTTCCTGGATTTTTTCCTTGCCATTTATTTCACCCCCGGTCCAAACATTCTGGTGATGAGATCATTGATATCTTCTCCCCTATATCCCAGGGCACCTCCCTCTGTGAAGTGTCTTTTAGTTTTCTCCCATCCCTTCAATGGTGGATGAAGCCTGAATACAGGTTTAACATTTGGTATATCCTTGTAGAGCATTTTTCCCTCAAGAATGGCCCTCGCCATCTCCTCAATGCTCTCATACCCGAGAGTCTCCTTAACATAATCATCAGTTATTGGCTTATCTCCATATAATCTTCCCTTGTATTTGATGAGCTTTGTTAGGGTTTCTAAGTTTATCTCTCCCCAGGTAACATAGTCCTTCACCTTTTGAAGCATCCCCCTGTAGGCAGGTGTATCTGGAATTAACACACAGTGGTTCACCCTCGTTAAGCGAAGCATCTGAAGCGTATCCCTTATATCTTTTCTCACACCTGTCCTACCTCTAACTCTGATCACTGCGTACAACCTCTACACCTCCCTTATAAATGGGCATTATTAGCCGTGGATTTATCCTCATAATTGCGGTTTGACGAAGTGCATCAAAGGTGGCCATCGCATAGTTTACCGTTGTTTTGGTATGTCCTTGAGTGAAACCCCATGCATCCTTCACTCCTGCCAACCTCAAAATTATCTTGGCAACATCTCCAACGGCTAATCCTACACCCTTTGGTGCAGGTTTTAGGGTTACACGGACAGAACCGCATTTGCCCGTGACCTTGAAAGGTAAGGAGTGGGGCATACCGCAACCGCATTCCCAGGAACCGCATCCTCTCTTTATCTCAATTATATTCAACTTGGCCACTTCGATTGCCTTTCTTATAGCTGCACCTACCTCTTTAGCCTTTGCCTTGCCAATGCCAACATAGCCATCTTCATTGCCCACGGCAACCATCACAGAGAACTTCGTTCTTCTTCCACTATCTGTCATGCGCTGAACCATCCTAACATCTATTACCTCCTCCTTCAGCTCTGGAAGAAGAACATCCACTATCTCCGGCTCTCGAAGAGGTAGATTGCTTCTGAGAGCTTGAGACATACTCGTTATCTTGCCTTCATACACAAGTCTTCCAAGCTTGGTTTTTGGTTCCCACTCCATTTTTATACCTCCATTTTAGCTTTAACTTCTTCAAACATCTTGCCCACTTCTTCTGATATGTGTAATCCTTTTATCCTCTCCTCGGAGGGGAATATATCCTCTCCATGGGGAATTTCAAGTCCAGCATCTAAAAGGCCCTTTAAAGCCGCAAATACCCTAGAGCCCTTCACAGGTCTCTGAAGTCCTATATCCAGGATAGCTTCCTTTATCCCCTTTTGAAGAGCTAGTTTACCTGCAAGATATCCCGTCAGATATGCTGCTGAGGTATTTTTGAAAGAGCCACTCCAGCCATAATCTTTAAGCTTCTTCGAAGTGAGCCCAACAAGGATCCTGTCTCCATCCTCGTGATATTCTACAATCTGTACTATAATATATTTCAGCGTTTTTCTAACTACAGCCCTAGGCTTTCCTGATTTTAGATATGCCAACCTTTTCCTGTAATTGGTCTTCCCTTCCCTTCTTCTTCGCATCTTCACCCTATATACTGCATTTCTTGCCATGTTCATTCCTCCTTAAGGTAACCCTCAGCCTTCATATGCATTAGAAGATGATTCCTACTTTTAAATGTGCCTCCCTTGGCCAGGCGATAGAATCTGCGATATGTAGATGGATCTATTTTCCCGCTATCTCTGAGATCCTTCAAGGTTCTCCTTATACTTCTTATTGTTTTTATCCATCTGAGCTTTCTTGGATATCTTGCATACTTCTTTCCCTTTCGCGATCCAGGCCCCTTTCTCCTCCCCTTCTCTTTCTGTCTCTTCAGGTAATTTGCTCTTACCCTGGATGTACCTCTCTTGGGAAGCTTCTTTATCAAGCCTCTCTTTATCAGGAACCTCACATCCTCTCTCGTTACAGCCTCCTTTATTTCTTCCAAGGCATTTGGATCCATCCACACCCTGTCTTCGCCGCATTTGAAGATATCCGCTGCTATTCTTCTCTGAAATTTAACATCCATCTCAGTCACCTCTCCTCATCGGATTTAATATTCTAATATTAAGTTCTTCTGCTCTCTTTTCTATCTCCATTCTCTTCTTCACGCCTACCCTACTGGCTATTCTTGCGGCTTCTCTCTCGGGATTTATCTTCTCAAGCTCCTTTACATTGTGGACCAGAACTTCTCTAAACCCGGAAGGATGAAGTCCTCTCACCTTTCGAGGGCCACGGTAGCCAGAATCTACCACTGGAGGCCGATATCCTTTATGTTCCCTCATCTTTGAA
Source organism: Thermoplasmata archaeon (assembly GCA_021163705.1). Classification (GTDB taxonomy): domain Archaea; phylum Thermoplasmatota; class Thermoplasmata; order Thermoplasmatales; family Aciduliprofundaceae; genus S014-41. Next base: position 7,233 of record JAGGTO010000101.1, read on the forward strand.
TGTTTTCCCTTGGGTCTTCTCCAGTGATCTCCCAGTCTCTTATATCTGAACCATTCTTGTCTTCTAAACCATGGCCTCACACGATTCAGATTATTGCGAATTCTTAGGAGTCTCTTCTCCTCATCACTTAATTTAGGCTTTATCTTGACCATTCATTTCACCCCTTCTTCACTATATATATTCCATCCTGGAATACCCTAGGATCACGATTTTTTATTCTTGTAGCCTTCTCAATATTTGCTGCAGTTTGACCTGCGTGTTCCTTGTTTATGCTTCTCACGATAACTGTATCTCCCTTAACTTCCACCTTTGAATCTCCAAATATCTCCGCATATCTCGGAGCTCTCTCACCCATGAAGTTCTCAATAACCACCTTTCTTCCCTTCACCGTAACTTTCATTGGGAAATGAGCATAAACTATCTTCAGATGATATTCAAAACCCTCCGTCACTCCTTTTATCATGTTGAGCACATGCGCCTTCCAGGTACCTGCCAACGAGTATTCTTTCTTCTTTGGTAAGGGACAGAAGATCACTATCTTTCCATCCTCTATGCTTAACTTCACCCGTGTGTGTTTGAATTTTCGAATTATCTCCCCTTTTGGACCCTTGATATGTAGATTGAAACCATCCAGTCTCGCCTCAATATTTGATGGGATTTCGATTTCGTGTCTTACTATATCTGCAACTGGCATTTAGATCACCTCAGTAAACATAGGCCAACAGTTTTCCACCAACACCCATCTTTTTTGCATCGCTGTGTGTCATCACACCCCTGTTGGTGGTGATTATCAGTATCCCAAAATCCTGGGCAGGAAGATATCTTGCTTCAAATTTCTCCATCTCATCCTTCTTTACAGAGAACCGTGGCTTTATTGCACCGCACTTGTTTATGGTGGGACTTAGCCTTACTCTATATTCACCACCTCTTCCATTTTCCACATACTCAAACTCCTCTATGTAAGCATGATCCTGCATTATCTTCAGAACTCTACCTATAAGCTTCGAGGCTGGCCTTATCACTACCTCCCTGCGACCTGCACGGGCAGCATTGTTGATACGCGAAAGAGCATCACTCAGTGGATCATTTTGCATTTTTCATCACCTCAGGAATATTTTCTGAATCCGAGCTCGTAGGCCACTTCCCTAAAGCACTGCCTACAGAGCCGTAAGCCATATCTCCTTATTATCCCCCTTTTTCTACCACATCTCACACAACCTTCGCTTCTTCCAAACTTCTTCTTCGGTCTGAGCTTAACACGGACCATTATTCCACCTCCAGAATATTGAGATTGAACTTCTCACGCATATATTGCATGGTTTCCTCTCTCGTAACCCTATGCCTGGTCGGAATCTTCCTCCTCTTTATTCTCCTTCTGGCAACCCTGTAACCTCCTCTTCTCTTAAATACCACACTAACATCCATTCCAAATATGCCTATCTCAGGATCATATTTCATACCTTCAAAATCAGTATAATCGCTAATTCCAAAATTTAGATTCCCCTGGGAATCGAAGGAGTAATTGGCCACCTTGAAATCCTTAACCCATAGGGCACGGCGAAGAAAATCCTCCGCTTCCTTACCTCTCAATGTAACCTTTAATCCTATTGGAAGCTTTTTCCTTATGTTGAAATCTCTTATGGTTTTCTTTGCAAGAGTCTGCACAGGTTTTCTTCCTGTAAGGAGTTCTATTACCTTCATTGCCCTTCTAAGCTTTTCTCCAGCCTCTCCTACCCCAATGTTAATAACGACCTTGTCGATGACTATATCTCTCATTGGATTCTTTCTCTTCTCTTCTTTCATAAGGCGCTCACCTCAGGTATCACTACTTCTGGCTTTCCTATTCCCACCACAAATACATTGCTCTTTGTGGTCTCTACACCTTCCTCAAATCTCACAATATTCTCTTGAGGACCTCTTATTACAACATACTCCTCAACATGAAGGAGCTTTCCTCTATGCTTACCACCTATTATCATTGCTACACTTCCTTTGGCCAGAGGATAATGCGCTATGATCTCCTGAGAGGGTACCTTTATCTTGAGCACATCATTTGTCCTGTACTTATTCTCCTCCAATACTATGTTTCTCCCATCATGCAAATTTAACTGTATCTTTCCTCCCTTAACAGCTGTTTTGTTCTCTATCCTCACAAGTTTCCATTCTGCGTGATCCTCCGGGATCTCCACGATTCTCAATTTGCCTCGGGAATCATAGAGCACGCGGTAGTTCTTATCCAGCGTTTCTATGCTCACCACATCCATGAAACCCACAGGGAATTTCAAATCAGTTATGACCCTTCCATCAACCTTTACAACCCTCTGGGCCAAAATTTTCTTTATCTCCCTCCTGTTGTGTCCAAGATGGAGCATGTCCCTTAGGACTATAAGGAGGGGTAAAGATTTATCCGCAGGATGTGGACCAGGTGAAGGCTTGGGAGCAAACGGATACTCTTTTCTAGGTATTACCCAGACCTTTGGTGCTGTGAGTCTCTTCATGTGCCTACTCATTCTCATTCACCTCTTCTTCCTCATTCTCCTCATTCATTTCTTCCTTCTCTTCCTCTTTCTCCTCACTTTCCTCCTCTACTACTTCTTCCACAGCCTCTTCCTCTTTTTCCAGTTCCTCGGCGGATATTCCTCTCTTTTCCTCAGCTAACCTGTAGAGCTTCTCTTTCCTCTTTGGATCGCTAAGATTTAATTTGATTATCATAAGATTGGAGGGATCAAGCCATCTCTGAACACTCTTATTATCTGTTCTTCGTATAGTGACTCCTTCTACCGCAACCTTCATCTTCTTTAAGTTAACCTCAACAACCTTTCCCTCATGACCTTTAGCACTGCCCCTCATAACCCTAACAATATCTCCCTTTCTTACTACAAAATTTCTCACTCCATATCTAGCGTAAAGCTCATCACTGAGATGTGATCTCATCATCTTTCTCCTCACATGCTTTGGTGCTTCATATATCATTTTTCTCTGCTTCCTTGGCTGATATGATACCATCTTTCTCACCTCATACTATTATGCTCGCAATGGCCGCAATTCTCGGCCACCTTTCTGCGGCTTCTCTTGCCACAGGACCTTTTATCTCGCTTCCCTTTGTCTCTCCTGTAGGTGTCACTATCACTGCTGCATTATCATCAAACTGAACCCAGGTGCCGTCAGCCCTTCTAAATGGACGGCGCTGTCTAACTATCACAGCGGGGAATACCTTCTTGCGCATATCAGGAGTGCCCTTCTTAACACTCACCACCACCATGTCTCCAACTCCTGCAGAGGGATATTTTCTTGCAACACCATGGTATTTCAGAACCTGGATAATCTCCACTTCCTTGGCACCGGTGTTATCAGCGCATATTAATCTTGCCCCCGTGGGCAGTCCCCTAGTTTGCTTACCTGCAATACCTTTCATTCTCTATCACCTCTGTAGCTTCTCCACTATAACAAAACTCACACTCTTGCTTAGGGGCCTACACTCCATGAATTTAACATGATCCCCTACCTTCGCATTTATGCAGGGTGGATTATGCACATGATACCGGCTCCTTCTCTTCTCATATCTCTCATATTTTTTGTCATATCTCAGATACTCTCTCTCCACTACCACGGTTTTTTCCATCTTATCTGAAATAACCACACCTTCAAGGATTATGCCTCTAACTTTCAAATGCCCATGAAACGGACAGTTCGGATCATCACACTCTTTCTCCGGTGGTTTCACATCTATTCCTATATCTCTTGCACTCATTTTCCTTTCCTCCTTATGAGTTTTTTAATCCTCTCATGGGGCCTGTAGTTTATATCATCCCCATTTATCACAATCTCCTTTCCATTGAGTTTTATCCTGAATTTTGCACCCTTTTTCATTATCTTCTTCTCACCTTTTGAGGTTTCAATAATTAGCATGTGATATGTTTCATCAACTATTCTGCCCTCTATACCTTTCTGATTTGGATTCGTGGATTCTTCAACCTTCGCATATAATCCGATCAGCTCATGCATTTTCAGATTCTTTTCAGTTCTCATTCGTTCATCACCGTCAGTATTCTTGCAATCTGCCTTTTCAGGCTCCTTATCTTACCCGGGCTCGGAGGAGCACCGCCCATGGCACTAACACCCATCTCATGCATGAGCTCGCGGCGGAGCTCAGCTAGCTTCTTTTTTCTCTCTTCCTCGCTCATCTGTCTTATTTCCTTCGCCTTCAGCTCTCTGGGCATTTTCATTCACCTCTTTATTTTCTTCTTTTTGCTCCTCTTCCTCCTCGGCAGGAGGTGGAAGAATGTTTATTTCATCCGGTAGCTTCACATCCGGAGGCATGATCTTTACCGTCACTCCTATGATTCCCGGCTTGGTTTTTGCCGTGGCATATCCTATCTTTACAAGTTCTGCAGGTTTTCCATTGTATTTTATTGTGCCAGCCATGAATTTTTCAGTTCTTGCCCTATCCCCTGTGAGTTTTCCGGAAATTATTATCTGAGCTCCCTTAGCACCAGCTTCCATTATCCTGCGAAGCGTGGAATGTCCTGCTCTCCTGAAATGCCATCCTCTCTCCAGCGCTGCAGCAAGCTTTTCCGCCATTATTTGAGCATTCAAATATGGATTTGGAGATTCCTTCACTTCAATTGTTGGATTCTCAACTTCGAAATCTCTCTGAAGCTTCTCCGTAAGCTCCTTTATTTTCGCTCCTCTTCTTCCTATTATTAGCCCCGGTCTCTCAACCTCAAGCACGATCCTCGTACCCAGTGGAGTACGCTGAATCTCGAGCCCTCCAAATCCTGCAACACTCGCCTCTTTCATGAGATATTCTTTTATCAGCAATCGTCTCACATTCTCCCTCACAAATATTCTCTCATCCATATTCATTCCTCCTCGCTTCTCTCCTCCAAGATCACTTCGATGTGAACCCTATCTCTTCTGATTTCTGTGGATCTTCCGTAGGCTCTGGGGGTGTAAGACTTGAAAACCCTTCCCTTATGGGCTGCAATGTGCATTATGTAAAGATTGTCTATGTCCAGATCATTGTTCTCTGCATTGGCCTCTGCATTTTCAAGGACCTTGAGAATATATTTTGCCTCCTTAACAGGATACTTTCCTGGACCCATGCCCTTTCTGTGGGATATGGAGTCAAGATACCTGAAATAGGGAACTGCCCTCTTTTTCTTTATAACGTCCTCCAGGAAATTCTTTGCATCCTCTAGCCTCATTCCCTTTAATGCTCTGCACAGATTCACAGAGTCTTTTAGCGATAGGGGCAAATCTCTTCCGAAAGATTTCGCATATTTGTCTCCTTCAACTTTGATGCTATAGGGCATTCTCATTCACCTCACTTCAGAGGCACAAACTTAGAGCTGCGTGTTGCACCCACACCTGGACCACTATGTTTCACTTCCTTTCTTGTGAGGGCAAACTCACCCAGATAATGACCTATCATCTCTGGCTTTATCTCTACGGGAACAAACTCCTTTCCATTATGAACAGCCACCGTCTTACCAACAAACTGCGGAAGTATTATGAGATCCCTGCGATGGGTCTTTATCATCTTATTAGAGTTTATTATCTTTCGAACTGCCTTCATTCTTTCCTCATCCCAGCCCCTCTTGAGAGTTCTCCTGGCTCTTGCAGGCAAAAGCTCTGCAAACTCATCCCAGCTCATCTTCTGCAATTCTTCCAGGGAATAACCGCGATAGGAGAACTCCTTCATGCGGCCCATTATGATCTTACGAGTCTTTCTCTTCCTTCTTCTCGCAGATTTTGCACTAATCTTCCTCATTTTAGCCATCTAATTCACCTCTTCCTCTTTTTCTTCTTGGGAGATAATCTTCCAACCTTACGGCCTGGAGGTGCATGCCTGCTTACCGTGCTCGGGCGACCAACATGCTGGTGATTTCCGCCACCGTGAGGATGGTTCACCGCGTTCATCGCTACGCCTCTTACGCGAACATGCTTTCTTGCCTTGCTCCTCCAGGCGTGATATATTTTACCTGCTTTGAGCATGGGCTTTTCTTTCCTTCCACCCCCAGCTATTATACCAATGGTGGCCCGACACTTGGGATCAAAGGGCTTGAACTCTCCCGAGGGCATCTGCACGGTGGTCTTCACCCCATGGGTGACCACCTGGGCATAATTGCCACCACTTCTTATGTATTTCCCCCCATCCCCCGGCCTAGCTTCAATATTGTAAATTGGCACACCTTCCGGTATGCTGCCCAGGGGTAAAACATTTCCAGGTCTTATCTCTGCATTCTCGCCTACCTGTATCTCCTGCCCTTCATACATTCCAAGATGGGCTATCATCAAATACTCTTCACCACTCTCAAATTTAACCCTGGCAAGAGGTGCCGTGTGACCTGGATCATGAAAGATTTCAACAACATACCCTCTGCCCTCTCTTATTTTAGGATTTACAGGCCTGCCCGCATATCTGTGACTGGGAGCCCGATAAACAGAGGAGCCATGTCCTCTCCTTTGTGGTATTATCCTCTTTCCCATCTACATCACCTTTAGAATATTCCCATCCTCATTCCTATTTCCTCCGCACTATACTCCTTCGCAAGCTTCACGATAGCTTTTTTGCCATAGCGCGTGATGTATGTGTTTACCTTCTCAACCTTCACATCGAATAATTTTTCAACAGCATGCTTTATCTGTATCTTCGTTGCACTTCTTCTCACTATGAATGTGAGCTTGTTCTCCTTCTCAATCATAAGCAGCGATTTTTCTGTCACATAGGGTTTTATTATCACCTCATTGGGATCGAAGGTCATAGAATCCACCCCCTCAGCTCTTCAAGAGCGCTCTCCGTGAAAACTGTCAATCTTCCGGCATGAGTACCTGGAGCAAGCATCTCTGCATTTAGTTCTCTGGGAGTTACAACATCCACTCCCGGAAGGTTTCTCAATCCCTTCTCGATCTTCTCTTTATTTTTTACCACAAATAGAATGCTCTTTTTTCTCTTGTATCTCCTTCCCCTCATCTTACCTTTTCCACCTCTGATCTTCTTTTCACTTGCCCTCTCTATGTCTTCATACAATCCCAATTTTTGAAGGACCTCTATAACTTCCTTTACCCTTGTGAGATTCTCAAAGGAATCATCCAAAACCACAGGAAGACTTAATTCGAGATTGAATCTGTGACCCCTCTTTCTTACCATAACTTTATTTGCAGTTACAGATAAGGCACTGAATTTGGCCAATCTTCTAACCTTCTTGTTTATCTTTCTCTCCCAAATTTTTTCTACGAGAGGAGGATGACCGGCTCTTCCTCCTCTGGTATTGGGAATTATCGCTCCCCTCGTCGTATTGGCAATTCTGGGAACCATCTTAGATATTCCATGCCCAGGACCTAAGGATTCTGCCACCCTCCTCATACCTGCCATGGGATCTACGCCATGGGGCTGAACTCTGTTGAGCTGAAATGCTCTTACTGCCTCTTTAATCAGATCTGGCCTATATGGATACTCAAATACCTTGGGAAGCTCAACCTGTCCCTTAATTCCACCGTCCAGATTGTAAACATTGACCTTCATCTATCACACCCCCATCTTGGACTGAAGAGATACATATGTAATCTCTATGCTCTCCACATCCTCCAGAACCTGTCTCACCGGATCTCTGAACTTAACCAATCTCTTCGCAGGTCCCGGTACTGAACCATGGATCAAAACATAGGGGTTCTTCACTATCCCATAATGGGGGAATCCACCCTCAGGAGTGATCTCCATTGCTAGCTTTTTCACACCATTTTCCTCGATGAAATCCACATACTTTATCACTCTCTTATTGTACTCTGTTCTCTGATGAAATCCAGTTTGACCTGCCTGAGGTACAGTATAACGGACCCAATCAGGATGCCAGGGACCAAGCGTACCAATCATCCTCCGATGTTTCCTATTTTTATGGCTCAACAGCTTCACACCAAATCTCTTAACATGCCCCTGGAAACCTTTGCCCTTTGTGATTGCTATCACATCAACAAATTTTCCTTCACTCTTAAAATCACTGAACTTTATCTCCTTTCCCAAGAGCCCAAGGGCATATTCCTTTCTCTCTTCTATTGTGCCTCCTCCCACACGAATTTCCATAATATCTGGAGCTTTTTTGGGAATTCCACTTACCAGCTTTGGCTGGGTGTGGGCAATGAGCCTTACTTCCTCAATATCCCCTTTAATTTTTCCTATGGCCTCATCCTTACTGTAATTCTTTGGCAACGGAAACCTTCTTGCTAATTCCTTGTCAAAATTTTCATCCCATACCTCGCCTATGCTTCTCAATCCATACATTGTTCTCTCATAAAATCGCACTCCAGCAACCTTCATTGGAGGAACCTCTATAACAGTTACCGGAGTCCAAATCTCTTGGCCAGCAGTCGTGGTATGCTTTCTCCAGTCAATCGTGAAAACATGGGTCATACCCGCCTTGTAACCTGCGAATCCCTGAATGCGCGGACCGTCCTCTATCTCGGGCCATGTCCTGATACGTGGTATTATGCTCTTCGCTCTCTTTCTCGGATAATAGGCCATAGAGCCTCTTCTAGGATGATGCGCACTTCCCATTTTCTTTCACCTCGAATCAGCCGTGACGCCTTTTATGCACCCCAAAACATCATTTGGGGGGCATCAGTGGGCTGCCTTCATTCCTGTTTTTCAGGCTAAGCCCTTG
>JAGGTO010000143.1 GCA_021163705.1 Thermoplasmata archaeon
ATTCTTAAAGCTCCCCACTCCACAGCTTTTTTCATAGCGAATTTTTTAAGTTCCTCATAATCTGTGATTATTGGCTCTATTACATTTTTCTCATCCACATCCCATTCCTCTATACCTATTATGCCATCGCCCCTCTCTATACCCATTCTGAGTAGGTCTATATAGCCAAAATAGTTAAAAATTTTATCTTTCATTCCCAGTCTCTTGTAATGCAACCTTATGTAAAATATGTGATAGGGGTATAAAATAAAACTGTTGTAGTTGTCTGGTTTAAATCTAGGTTTCATTACCTGAACTTTCATAAGGGCAAATGTGCTTAGGTGTTTTAAGGTTTTGCCCATCTCAAAAGTAGGGATATGCAAAAAATTTTTAATTTTTGTTGCCATGCCCTCCCACAATGGATGTTGTAACATATGATATTTTGTATACTGTTCTTAAAAAGATGCTGGGGGGGAAACTTAAGGAAAAAGATATAAAAAAACTCACGGACTATGTGATAAACTTTTTTGGCTACAGTGACAGGATAATAGATAATATCTTAACGCCTGCAGATAGGGATGTGTTTTACACCCTGGAGGAGTTGGAGATAGTAAAGCCAATGGAGGAGGAGATAACGATTTCCAAAGGCAAATTATGGAGGATACATTACTGGGTTTATAGGAAGGATAAAATTCAGGAAATACTGGAAGAGGAGGAAAAGGAAGAGAAAGGGGAAGAGAGTCCAGAAGAGATATATGCAAAATTGTTTCAGGAGATTGAGAAAGAATAAAAAGTAGCAGCCCCGGGAGGATTCGAACCCCCGTCGCGGGATTTCTTCAGGAACCGGTCGCAGGAGGTAAAGGAACCCGCTGGTGGTTCCTGCCAAAGTCCCGCATGCTTGACCGCTACACCACGGGGCTATGCACTCGGATTGGCTAATAACCTTTCCTCTATTTTAATTTTGTTGAGTAGAAGGAGAAAAGAGTTAAAAAGTATGGAGCAATCCCCCTACAAAATGAATATAAGACAACCTATTGTGAGTGTGCTCGGGCATGTGGACCATGGTAAAACCACTCTACTTGACAAGATTAGAGGGACCTCTGTTGCCCAGAGAGAAGCTGGGAAGATAACACAGCATATTGGTGCTACAGAGGTTCCTATTGAGGCAATTTATCGAATATGTGGAAAGCTAATAAAAAAGGAATTTAAGGTTCCTGGATTGCTTTTCATAGACACACCAGGACATGAAGCTTTCACCACCCTAAGGGCAAGGGGTGGAAGCTTAGCTGATTTAGCTGTACTTGTTATAGATATAAATGAAGGAATAATGCCCCAGACTGTTGAATCTATAAACATCCTCAAAAGGTATAGAACTCCCTTTGTTATAGCAGCCAACAAAATAGATCTTCTCTTTGGATGGAAGAATTGTGAGAATGAGCCATTTATTGTTGCATTTCAAAAACAGAAGGAGAAGGTGAAGGAACTTCTTGATGAGAAGGTGTATAGCATAGTAGAGAGGCTCTATGAGCTTGGTTTCTCCGCAGAGAGATATGATCGCATATCTGATTTTACGCAGAATGTGGCAATAATACCCATGAGTGCCAAGCTTGGGATTGGCATCGCAGACCTTTTATTAGTTCTTGTGGGCCTTGCACAGAAATTTTTAGAGAAGGAGTTGCACACAGAAGAGGGAGCTGGTGAGGGAACGGTACTTGAAGTAAAGGAGGAAAGGGGACTTGGAAAGACCATAGATGTGATTGTTTATTCTGGCATATTTAGAAAAGGAGATGTAATTGTGGTTGGTAGTACAGGGGAGCCTATTGTGACAAAAATTAAAGCGATTCTAAAGCCAAAACCGCTGGATGAGATGAGAGATCCAAGAGATAGATTTTTAGCGGTTGAAGAAGTGCATGCGGCAGCAGGGATAAAAATTGCAGCTCCCAACTTAGAGAATGCTCTGGCAGGCTCTCCCGTTATAGTGGCCAATGAAAATTTAGAAGATGCAATATCCCGAGTTAAGAGGGAGACGGCAATACATATAGAATTGCAGGAGGAGGGAGTTATAATAAAGGCGGATGCTCTTGGCTCTTTGGAAGCCTTGGCATATGAGCTCAAGCAGGAGGGCATACCCATAAAGAAGGCGGATATTGGAGACATATCTAAAAGAGATATCGTTGATTCTCAAACTATAGGGAATCCCCTGTATCGTGTGATCCTTGGATTCAATGTTCGAGTACTTCCTGAAGCTGAGAAGGAGGCGCATAAGGCAAAAATATTCACCAGCGATGTCATATACAAGATAGTGGAAGATTATAAGGAATGGGTGGAGAATAAGAAAAGGGAGCTTGAGGCCCAGAAGAGATTGGAGATCACATTTCCCGGGAAATTTAAAATTCTTCCCGAATATATATTTCGTTTGAGCAAACCTGCGATTGTAGGAATAAGAGTTCTTGGAGGGAGAATACGGGTGGGTCAGAGAATACTTAGAGAGGATGGCAGAGTGGTAGGGAGGATCAAGAGCATAAGAAAAGAGGATACAAATGTTACGGAAGCAATTATGGGTGAGGAGGTAGCAATAGCTATAGATGATGTTACAATTGGGAGACAGCTAAAGGCAGGTGAAATCTACTACATAGATATACCTGAGGACCATGGAAGAAAACTTTTCAAGATGAATTTGAGTTATGAGGATAGAGAAGTCCTGGAGGAAATTGCCAGGATCAAAAGGAAAGAAAAACCGTTCTGGGGTCTCTAATTTAAATTTTAAATATGGAATTATACATTATCGCTTCTATGCAAAATGTGGAAGTGCGTACACATACCGCTCTTCATATTGTGAAGGGTGCTGTTGTGAAAGTTTTAGGTGCAAAATGGACAGCAAGTGTGTATGTAAATGGCTCTCATGGTAGGCTCACGGTGAAATATGATAGAAAACCCACTGAGGAGGAGATTAAGAGGATCGAGGAGCTTGCAAATGAAAAGGTTAGAGAGAATGTACCTATAAAAGTGTATACACTCCCTAGAGAAGAGGCAGAAAAAAGATTTGGTGATGAAATGTACGATCTTTTCCCCATACCTCCAGAGGTTAAAACTCTGAGTGTGGTGGTGATCGAAGACTGGAATGTCAATGCGTGCAACAAAGAGCACACAGCCACCACGGGAGAGGTGGGAAAAATAAAAATAAGAAAAATTAGATTTCGCAGAGCAAAAGAGCTCTTGGAGATAAGTTTTGAGGTGAATACCGAAGATTTATAGATGGGTTTTTATCCACCCCCTCATCTTATGGAATTTGCGCAAATCAAAAATTATTAAATACACGAATGTAATATTTTCATCGGTGGCTATATGAGCGGAGTTGAGAAGCTTGACTCATTTTTTGGAATTAGTGAAAAAGGTTCGACAGTGAGAACAGAGATCATTGCTGGTTTTACGACTTTTATGACTATGGCATACATAATTTTTGTAAATCCCTCGATACTCAGCCAGACGGGAATGCCCTTTGCTCCTCTGGTGACTACTACGGTGATAGCCACGGCTGTTGCCACAATAATTATGGGTTTATATGCCAAGAAGCCATATGCTCTCGCTCCAGGAATGGGTTTGAACGCATACTTCACCTACAGTGTAGTAATCGTGATGGGATATTCCTGGCAAATAGCCCTGGCTGCCGTATTCATCGAGGGTATAATTTTTATAATTCTATCAGTGACAAAGGTCCGTACTTTAGTGGCCAATGCATTCCCCGTGACGCTCAAATATTCAATAGGTGCAGGGATCGGTTTGTTTTTGACATTCATAGGATTAAACGATGCACATATCATCAGATACACTGCACAGAAATTACTGCCTACCGGAGAAGCTGTTGGAGTTCTTGTATCCATGAACTTCATAAATATTCCATCCGTAACCATAGCACTTATCGGTCTGGTGCTTACCATTGTACTGTTTGTGAATAGAATAAAAGGGGCACTTCTCTGGGGCATCTTAGGTTCAACACTGCTGGCAGTTATCTGGTCCTCTCTTGATCCACACGCTGCCTCGCAACTTTATCCTGCCGGGTTTTCGTTACCTTCCTCTCCTGTTTCACTACCAGCCTCAATAGCTCCAATAGCTCTACACATGGATTTCAAAGGACTCTTCAATGTGGGAGCAATAGGTGTGATTTTTGCATTTCTCATGGTGGATTTCTTCGATACTCTTGGCACAGTCACAGGACTCTCTGCAAAGGTAGGAGATCTAGATGAAAAAGGAAATATTCCTGAAAAGCCTCTCACTAGAATGCTTCTAACAGATGCTATAGGTACAACCTTTGGGGCATTAATAGGGACCTCTACAGTTACCACATACATCGAGAGTGCAGCTGGCGTAGAAGAAGGAGGACGCACAGGGTTAACAAGCGTGGTTGTAGCCCTTCTGTTCATGATTGGACTTTTCATCACCCCCATAGTTGCTCTGGTGCCATCTGCAGCCACAGCGCCTGCTCTAATACTCGTAGGTCTCTTCATGCTATCCAATATGAGGTTTGTGAATTTTGACGATTACACAGAGTACATACCTGCATTTGTTACACTTATCGTCATGCCTTTCACCTACAGCATATCCAATGGGATAGGTGCAGGGGTCATAACTTATGTAATTGCAAAACTCGCACGGGGGAAATTCAAAGAGATCAGTCCACTGATCTACATATTAGCAATAGTTTTCGCCATCTATTTCCTGTGGCTCTACTGGGCATAATCCTCTTTTTTATTTTTTTAATAGAATTTAGCATACACGGGGTACAGGATCACCCATCGGTCTTTCCAGGAATCTTTTCCCACCAATTTCTGTTTCCACCACAACTTTTCCAATGTATTCATCCTTTGCAGTCCCAATAATTGCTGCATCCTTTCCGAGAGGGTTTCTCCTCATAGCTTTCAGAGCATCTTCAGCATATTCTGGATTTACAAACATCACAACCTTTCCCTCATTTGCCATATCAAAGGGGGATATCCCTAGCATTTCGCTCGCAGCCTTCACACCCTCTTTTACAGGCACTTTTTCCTCCCATATTTCCACGCCCACTTTGGATTTCTGTGCTATTTCGTTCAAGGCCTCGCTCAATCCTCCCCGGGTCGGATCCTTCATCGCATGAATATTCTCCCATCCTATTTCCAGGGCAACTTCTTTAACTATTGACCATATGGGCGCAACATCACTTTTAAGAGGGGTCTCAAAATCAATCCCCTCTCTCACACTCATTATGGCAAAACCATGCTCACCTATTCCCCCGTTTATTAATATGGCATCTCCCTTCAAAGCTCCTGAATCTCTCACGATTCTCTCTACCCTTCCTATTCCAGCAGTTATCACAAATACTCCAATTCTATCCTCTACAACCTTTGTGTCTCCTGTTATTATTGGGACGGGCACCTCTCTCGATGTAATATCCATCGATTCAAGTATTTTTTTCAATTTTTCCCCCTCAAAACCATCCTCTATTATTAAAGATGAGGCCAGAGCCAGTGGTTGGGCACCCATTACAGCAAGATCATTCACAGTACCGCTAACTGCCAAGCGTCCTATATCTCCCCCCGGGAAAAATACGGGTTTAACGGTATGACCATCTATGGTGAATATTAATTTATCCTTCTCAAGATCTATACTTGCGCCATCGTCAAGGGCATCAAGGGATACCTCTCCACACTCTTTCAAAGTTATGGTTTTGAGAATATACTCTTTTATAAGCTCGTCCATGGCTTCTCCTCCTGCCCCGTGCATCATCTTTATCTTCATTTATCTCACCTCCTCTTTTTTAAGAATGCCTAGAAGATACATTCCTCCTAAATATGCCTGTCCTGCACTTATCCCATTATCTCCTCTGGGTATCTCAGAAGTAACATAAAACTTATAGCCCTCTCTTTCCACAATTCTCCTTATCTCACCCACAATAAGATGGTTATATGCTACACCTCCACTTACCCCTATGTTTTTCACATCCATCATTTCCCCCATCTCCATGGCCTTTAAAGCAAAAGCCCTCGCAATGGAGAGATGAAGAGAATATGCTATATCCTCTATTCTCTCTCCTCTTTTTAAAGCCTCAATAACCTGCGGTACAAAATATTCAAACATCAACTCTTCTCCCTCCGGAATTTCAAATTCTAAATCTTTTTTGCCTCTTAATCCAACACTTTCCAGTTTCATTGCAGGCTCCCCCTCATATGTCCTCCGGTATGCAATGTTTAAAAGTGTGGCCATGGCATCCAGAAATCTTCCCGTTGAAGAGGATTGTGTAATATTTATACCCTTTTTCAGCTGTTGCAGGATTATTTCAACTTCTCTCTCTCCGTGCTTAAGAGAGTTTATTCCCTCAGGAGAAATTCTTCTTACAATATCCACACACTCTTCTCTATAAATTTTCCACATTATTCCAAGAAGAGAGCGAATGGGATAGTAAGCTGCAAGATCCCCTCCAGGAAGAGGGTAGTATGAGATGTGAGATAATCTCCTCACACCTTCTTCCCCCAGGTATATTATTTCACCACCCCATGTAGCAGCGTCATTTCCGTAGCCAACACCATCCATGGCTATTCCTATTATTTCATCGATAGGGTGCTCTATCATAATTGTGGCTATATGGGCATAGTGATGCTGCACATGGAGCACAGGAATACCTTTTTCCTCTCCAATTTCCCTTCCATATTTGGATGTGTTGTAAAGAGGATGGGAATCCACTACTACGAGCTCAAAATCTTCCATTTTCAAAATTTTCTCGAATCGATGAATAGCATCTTTCATAAATTCCATAACTTCTAGCTTGGATGTGTTGCCAATGTACTGACTTGGATAAATTCTTCTTCCCTTCACAAATGAAAAGGAGTTCATTAGCTCAGCTCCCATTGCTATTCCCTTATATCTGTATTTCATTTCGAGAGGTAAGGGAACAAATCCCCTGGACCTTCTTATAATGGCCCTTTTCCCATCAACAAATCTGATCACACTGTCATCTATCCTGTTAACAATCCTTCTGTTATGCACAAGAAAATAATCCACCACATTCTTTATTTCCCCAATCCTATCATTATCCTTCACCATGGGCATATCTGGATAATTGGCAGAGGTCATAACATATGCAGGGGAAGAAGAATAATGGAAAAGAATGTGATGCACTCCCGCATAGGGTAGCATTATTCCCACAGTATGCAGACCTGGAGCTATGGATTCTGCAAGAATTCCATTGCTTTTCTTCTTAAGTAATACTATGGGTTTCCTGTAACTCTCCAGCTCCACTCTTTCCTCTGGAGATATCTCTGCTATCTTTTCTACCGTTTCAATATCTTTTACCATGATCGCAAAAGGTTGCTGCTCTCTTCTAAGTCTTTTTCTAAGCTTTCTTACGGTATCCTCATTTGTGGCATCGCATCCTATATGAAAACCACCAATGCCCTTTATGGCTATAATTTTCCCTTCATCTATAAAATTGGCCGCAAGCTTTAGGGGATCCCCTTTCAAAGTTTTCCCATCGGGGGTTAAAAGAGAATAATGGGGACCACATTTATCACAGCATATTGGCTCAGCATGATATCTCCTGTTGAGGGGATCCTCGTATTCTTCCCTGCAGAAATCACACATTGGGAATTCCCTCATACTCGTGTTTTCCCTGTCATAGGGAAGCTCCTCTATTATACTGAATCTTGGCCCGCAGTTTGTGCATACAATAAATGGATATAGATATCTGGGATTCTCAGGATCAAAAAGTTCATGAAGGCAATCCTCGCATATTCCCACATCGGGAGGTATTATGGAATCTCCACCTCTCCTATTTCCTGAGCTTTTTCTTATCTCAAAATTTTCAAAATTTCTTTCCCTCGCAGCCTCCATTCTTAGATTCTCCACCCTTGCAAGAGGAGGTGCTTTTTCTTTCAAATCTTTAATGAAAAGATCAATATCTTCCTTTCTCCCCTCTATAAAGATCTCCACACCGGCATCTCCGAGATTTTTTACATATCCCCTGAGATTGTGAGAATATGCCATTCTATACACAAATGGCCGAAAACCCACACCCTGAACTACACCATCCACCAGAATAATATAGGCGGGCATAACATCACCCATATAGACTTCCGTACTTGTAAAATATTTGGCAAGTACCTTCATATGAGACCATACAGGGACCAACTGGCGTGCGAGGAGTGCATACTCTTCCAAAGAGAGGACACTCGTAAGGGAGTATCAATCCCCGTAATACTTCTCCACATCTGCAACCTCTTTCAAGGTCAGGGAGAGAAGGTATTTCAATATCGTAATAACTTCTTATTTCATATTCTTCATACTTCTCTCTTATTTTGTATCCACTATTCTCTATTACTCCAAGAGCTCTCCATTTGGCATCCACAACCTCGAATATATCCTTTATTTTCTTCTGTGCTTCAGTATTCCCCTCATATCTAACAGCACGGGTGTACTCATTCTCTATAGCAGCCTTTTCATCTTTCAGCATCCTCAAAAGCATGAGAATTGAGAGAAGTACATCCACAGGTTCAAATCCTGAAATAACCTGCGGGATTCCATATTTCTCTGTGAGATGCTCCCAGCCCACCACGCCGATTATTGTTGATACATGCCCAGGGGTTATCAGACCATCAAGCTTTGTACCCATCCTCAGCAGATACTCCACCGCAGGAGGCGTTAATCGGTGCACAGAATAAATTCTAAAATTCTTTACCCCCCGCTCCAGAGCTTCCCAGAGCATCCCTGCGGTGGGTGCTGTTGTAGTCTCAAATCCAGGAGAGAAATGCACCACAATCTTATCTTTATTCTTCAACGCAAGCTTGTAAGAATCATAAATCGAATAAACTATCCTGACATCATAGCCTTCGCTCCTTAAATCTGCAAAGCTCCCTTTGGGTGTGGGTATCCTGTACATATCTCCAAAGGTTGTGAGTATCATTCTTTCCTTCTCTCTTCGCATGATTTCCATCATCATTACAATATCCTCCACAGGAGTGATGCACACGGGACATCCTGGACCAGCCAGTATTTTCACATTCTTGGGAAGAAGAGACCTTATGCCATATCTTGTGATAGTATCCTCATGCGTTCCACATACATCCATTAATCTTATCTCATCCCCTATTTCTTTTGCCTCTTGGAAAATTTCACGAAGAATGTTATTCGCTACCTTTTTATCCCTGTACTTCTCAAGCATCCTATTCCTCCAGAAGTCCATCTTCCAAATTCATTATCTCTTCCCATGCTTCTATACTCTTCATCGCTGCTTTCTCATCCAGTTTCTCGATGGCAAATCCTGTATGCACAATTACATAATCCCCCACTTTTAAATCCTTTATAAAATCTATTCTCGCCTCTCTTCTTATTCCTCCATAATCCACTATGGCCACATTTCCCTCGATTTTCACAACTTTTCCTGGAATTGCAAGACACACAATTGAAGATTACATCATACCTAATAAATGTTACGATTTTAGTAATTTTTTAACGATTTTCGTCTATATATTCCCTGGAAAAATAATAAAAATTAGGTTAAAGCAAGATATGCAAAGACCTTGGCATCCTCCACAAGATTCTTTATTCTGCAGAACTCGTTGGGCTGATGCTCCACATCGTCAGCTGTCATCCATACAACTGCAGGTATGCCCTCAGCTCTGAAAGCAGCCGCAACGGTTCCGCCACCAATACCGCCAGCCTTAGGCTCTATCCCCCTCAGCTCTTTTATGGCCTTTATAAGCTTCTGCACCACCTCACTTTCCATTGGTGTGGGAGGAGCCGCTCTGCTTTTTGACACTATCTCAAGCTCTATCTTTGCATTGAACTCTTTTTCCACAATATCTGCAATTTTTCTCATATCCCCAAGAATCTCATCCAGATCATACTCTGGTAAAATGCGGAAATCAAAATAGAAGACATCCTTGCCAGGTATTGTATTTATGTTTCCGACATTTGCCTCTTTTTTTGTCATCTCAAATGTGGATTCCGGCGGGGAGAAAAGCTCGTTCTTCTTATCGTATTTCCTGTGTAAATACTCATCCACCCAAAGAGCATACTTCATGGCAACCCGATGGGCATTTACCCCTGTGGCTGGCATGGATGCATGGGTCTGCTTTCCAAGAGTGACAACTTTGATCCACATGGCACTCTTTTCTGCAATCTCAATAAATGAGCCATCTTCGTTTCCCGCATCCGGAATAACCACGAGATCGTCTTTTTTGAAAATATCCTTATCCATAAGATAATTCAATCCGTATTTGCTTCCCGCCTCCTCATCGGATACATACACAAGTCCTATGTTTATCTTTGGTTTTAATCCAAGATCCAGGATTGCTTTCGCTGCAAAATAGGATGTCACTATGGCCTGGCCATCATCAAGCGTTCCCCTGCCATATATCTTTCCATCCTTTACCACAGGATCATAGGGATCATAGTCCCACAAACTCAAATCTCCTTCAGGCACCGTATCCATATGCCCGATGATCCAGAGAGTCCTGTCTCTGTTTTCTCCATAGATTATGCCTATGAGATTTGGTCTTTTTATTCCCTTATCATCCACGGCATCATAGCGTTTTACATCATCACATATCTCTCTCAATTTTTCCTCAAGCCATTCTGCTCTTTTTTCCTCACCTTCACCTCCAAATGCAGGATTCACAGCTTTTATCTTTATCATCTCCACCATGAAATCAACCATCTCATCCCTGAGATCCTCTACTTTTTTCAAAACATTTTGTAGGGACATAGGGGGGCATTCGCATTTCAGGAGATAAACTTTTCTACAAAATCTGCATCCTTATTGCTTCTAGCAGCTGCTCAATCTTAACATATTTCTTGGGTATCTTTATCCTAACAGTTTTCTTTGGATCCACCACCTGGCTGATTTCCAGATCTACTACTAGACTTGCAAGCATGTAAGCATCCTCCCATGATATTCCCAAGGAATGCTCAAGAATCTTCACGGCGAGTTTTATGCCTTCCCTGAAAGCTTTGTTTATATCTTCATGTGATACAAGGAGATAGTAATTTTCCCCGAATTCAAGTACGGGCCAGGAAGGGGCAAGATTCTTTATCACATCAAGCTCCAAGGTTACCTTTCCACTTACCTCACATCCCGTGACACAAACTTCACCATCGCCCATAACAGCATGAAGGTCTCCCACGGCAAAAAGAGCACCATCTCTGAAAACTGGAAGATAAAGAATGGCACCCTTCCTTATGAGGTTTGTATCCATATTTCCACCATGCCTTCCTGGCACCCCACATGAAACATCCTCATCCCCTGCTACCCCTATCACGCCTATCATAGGTATGCATTTTATCTTTACTCCATTTAGCATGGCATAGCCATCTTTTATTGTGCAAATCCTGGTCACAGGCTTTTTCACCATGGAACCAAGTACTCCCCCTCCTGGAATTACGGCTACCACTCCCCTATCTGCCACTTCAATATCCAATATCCTTACTTTCAAAGCATCTCCCCTTTTTGAGTTTTCAACAAAAATGGGACCTGTAGCAGGATTTATCTTGGAGAAATCAATCTCTGTCACAAGAGTACTCTCATCCTTTATCTGATTAGAAAAGCAGTCAAGAGTATGGAGTGTGACAACACTCCCACTTTTTACCTTAATTACAGGTTTCATTGAAGGTCCAAAGGAGTTTACATATGAATCCTTTACTTTGTAAACCATCTACATCACCAAGTTTCAAATTTTTATATCTTACTTAAATTTTTTTGTTTAGGTATGCAAATATCGGGCAATTAATAAGAGCAAAATTTAAATTTATGTTTATGTTATGGATGCCAGTGGTAGGTGGTAAATCATGGCAGGCTTAGGTCCATATGTTGTAAAAAGACTTATTCAAGCAGTTATCACCCTATTCGTAGTGACAAGCATTGTTTGGGCACTTTTCGAAGCAATGCCCGGAGATCCCACAGATCCTTTCTACGCCAATCCAAATCTTAAGCCAGGAATGGTTGCCCAGATGGCAGTCCAGTTTGGTCTGGCTGAGCAGCATCTTGAGTATCTTTCATCCTCCAATTTTCAGCCAATTTCAAGCTCAGAAATAGAGGGGGCTTTGCCCAGCAACACATATTATTACACATTCATAGATTTCCATAAAAATCCAAGGGCCATATCATTCAGTTTTAATATATCAAAGTACGGTGTATCAGTATATATCTTCTCAGATGAGAAAAAGGTGCCTGTGGAAGAGATATCTATGAAGGAGAATGCCACATATAAGTGGGCAGACTATTCTTCCCTCGTTGGAAAGGCTGTTCAGGCTGCAGGTGTTCTTCCGAAGAGATATACATATGTTCTTCTCAACTTCTCAAAGCCCAATGCACAGTTTCCATCTGATTTAAAAATAGTGATGCTCTATGTAATAGATACTCCTCTCTATGTTAGGTATATTCATTTCGTTAAGGACATGTTCACATTTAACTTTGGAATTTCAATAAGAACCAATCAGCCTGTGAGGGATATTTTGGCTGATCGTATTCCCAGAACCTTACTCTGGTTCGGCACAGCAACCATACTCACATATCTAATAGGGATCCCCATAGGCACATATATTGCGTGGAGGAGAGGTGGTATAGCTGAGGGTGTAGCAATAGGTACAAGCCTGTTCTTCTATAACATGCCCTCCTTCTGGCTAGGTCTCGTATTCATCTGGATATTCTCCTATACCCTGGGATGGACACCCATCGGAGGATATGCCAGTGGTGATTTGACAGG
>JAGGTO010000062.1 GCA_021163705.1 Thermoplasmata archaeon
CCGCAGAATTAATAGGAATCAAAAAGGGGAAGATCGAGGAAGGGTATGATGCAGATTTGATAGCTTTTGATCTTAAAGATGTGCGTAAAATAAGAAGCAGGGATCTCCATTACAAATGTGGCTGGACACCATATGAAAATTTCTATGGAATATTTCCCCACACGGTGTTATTGAGAGGTGAAGAAGTAATAGAGGATTACGAAATTACAGGAGAGAGACTGGGGAGATTCGTCAAAATTGAAAAAAGGTAAATTTTAATAATTTGGAGCATTTGCCAGTTTATGCTTGATAAGGAGCTCGAGCTTGAATTCTTCCGGAAAAATGGGTATTCGAGATACAAATGCAAAAAATGTGGAGCTCATTTCTGGAGCAAGAAGCCGAGGGAAACATGCAGTGAGGCTCCCTGTGGAGAGTACACATTCTTGGAGGAGCCCATATTTAAAAGAAAATATAGTGTGGAGGAGATGCGTCAGGAGTTTATAGAGTTTTTCCGCAAGCATGGGCATACCCCAATTTCGCGTTATCCTGTGGTTGCGAGATGGAGAGATGATGTTTTCCTTGTCAATGCCTCGATTTATGATTTTCAACCTCATGTAACCTCAGGCTTAGTTCCTCCTCCTGCAAATCCTCTTGTGATTTCACAGCCATGCATAAGGATGGTGGATATAGATTCTGTGGGAAAAACAGGAAGGCATTTGACAGGGTTTGAGATGATGGCACATCATGCATTCAATTATCCAGATGAGTGGATTTACTGGAAAGACGAAACTGTGGAATACGCTATAAAATTCATAGAGAGCCTGGGAGGCAGTGAGGAGGATATAGTATTCAAAGAGAAACCCTGGATCGGGGGAGGAAATGCGGGGGCAAGTTTCGAGGTAATAGTTGGAGGATTGGAGCTTGCAACCCTGGTATTTATGAATCTTAAGGAGGATGAGAATGGTAGCATAATTTTGGGAGATAGCAGATACAGTGAGATGCCTCTTAAGATTGTGGATACTGGATATGGCTTGGAGAGATTTGTTTGGCTCTCTCAGATGACCCCTACTATTTATGATGCCATATATCCGGATATGGTGGAGAAACTCATGGAGCTTGTGGGACTTGAGAGGGGAGAGAAGGAGGAGCTTATGCTAAAAAATCTGGCTCTCCTATCACCTAGGATAGAAATTGAAGATGAGGAATCTCTTATGAGGGAAGTGATTGAGAGATCCAAAGTTTCTAAGGAAGATTACAGGAGATTCATAGAGCCATTACAAAAGATATATGCAGTGGCAGATTACACGAGGAGCTTAGCCTTCATGCTCACAGATGGAATTGTGCCCTCCAATGTTCAGGCTGGATATCTAGCAAGGTTGCTTATAAGAAGGACTCTCAAGCTTCTGGATGATCTTCACAATCCCATTTCTATCCAGGAACTGGTGAAGATGCATATCCAGAGATTCAGGGATATTATGGATACAAGCATGATTTCAATAGTGGAGGAGGAACTGGAACTGGAGGAGGAGAGATACAGAAGAACTCTTGCCAAGGGAAGAGAGATAGTAAAAAGAATGCTCAAAAAGAAGGGGGAAATTGATGTTGATGATCTAGTTCTCCTATATGATTCCCATGGGCTTCTTCCAGATTTTGTTAAAAACATAGCCAGGGAGATGAATGTCGATGTGGAGATTCCAAAAAATTTCCATGGCTTAGTAGCGAGAAGGCATGAGGGGGCTAAAAAAGAGAAGAAGGAGAGAGGGAGAGAGTTGAATTTACCCAAGACTAGGGCATTATACTATGAGGATCCATATTTAAGAGAATTTGATGCCACTGTAATATGGGCTGAGGGAAAAGAAATTGTATTGGATAAAACTGCATTTTATCCAGAAGGTGGCGGGCAACCTCCAGATCATGGAAAGATAATTGCAAATGGAGAAGAATACAGGGTTGAAGATGTGCAGAAATATAATGATGTGATTGTCCACACTCTGGATAGGGAAGGCATTGCCAGCGGAATGGTTGTTCACGGAATCATAGATTGGGAAAGAAGGGAGAGACTTATGAGAATTCACACAGCAGAGCATATTCTTCTTGCAGCCTGCAGAAAAGTTTTGGGTAAGCATGTATGGCAGCATGGTACACAGAAGGATGTTTATGAATCGAGGTTTGATATTGCCCATTATAAACCCATAACACAGAAGGAAATAAAGGAAATAGAGAAGGAGGCCTTCAGAATAATTACCTCCAACATTCCTGTAGAGGCAAGATTTATGAATAGAGCGGAAGCAGAGAAAAAGTATGGATTCGTTCTTTATGAAGGAGGTATACCTCCAGGCAGAGAGATAAGGGTGGTGAAAATAGGCGATGAGGATGTTGAAGCTTGCGGAGGCACCCATGTTCGCAGCACCGGAGAGATAGGAATCCTGAAGATTCTTCGCACAGAAAGAATTCAGGATGGCGTAAGCAGGATAATCTACACTGCAGGAATGAGTGCCCTGGAGCATGTTCAGAGGGAGGAAGACATACTTCGAGAAGCAAGTGAGAAGCTTAGAGTTCAGCCAGATAAGCTAAATGCCGCTGTGGAGAAATTCTTCCAAGAGTGGAAAAGCTATAGGAAAGAGTTAGAACGCCTCAGAAAATATGAGATAGAGGGGATAAAGAGCAAGCTTATGGAGAAAGCTAAGGATGGAAAAATTGCAGAAGCTGTGGAGTTAGGCATGAAAGATATGCTTCTTCTCTCCAGGGAACTCTCGTCATCGCTACACTCAGGTGTGCTCATTGGAAAAGATGGGGGCATAGTTGTATTTGGAGAGAATGCTGCTACACTAGCAAAAGAAATTGCAAAGGCCATGAATGGAAAGGCTGGAGGCAGTAAAAGCTTTGCACAGGGTAAAGGAGATGCAAACAGAATAAAAGAAGGTTTAAATAAAGCCAGGGAATTGATGGGATTGGCATGATAAATCCGCAGATAGAGAATGTGCAGAGCGTCGTTAAAAAATATCTCAATGTTTACGACTTTCGAATCACGCCAGATCATCTTGAATTTTATTTTACGATAATGGACGAGAGAATTTTTGAGGAGAATTTTGAAAAATTGAGATTGGAGTTTAAAAA
>JAGGTO010000141.1 GCA_021163705.1 Thermoplasmata archaeon
GCTTTTCCTAAGCAAATCAAAAAGGTGAACATTCGTTTTCTTGGGATAAACCTTATCAAGAGACCATATCCTGATTACAGCAAAACCAGTATGGATCCGAAATATACCCTTCGAGAGCTTGTAGAGCCTGGATCTCGTGGCTTTATCCATCTCTCATTACCTCCGTTTCCACGCATGATTTCTGTGTTACATTATTTTGCATGAATATATAAGAGTTATGCACAATTTTTTAAATATGTGGCACATCTTCCGATTATTTCCTTCTTTACCGCACCCTTAGAAGAATTTCTCCCAGATTCTCCGCAAATGTATATGAGCCTCTAATATTCGCATTTTCCCTCAGATACTTCAGTATGTACATTCCGCAGTTTGAACCTATCTCATTCTCTCTGATATCTCCTATGGAAATTATCACATCGTAGCCCATGCTTTTCAGTTCTTCCACGAATCCCCTATGCCTGAGAGGCATGCCCGTGCGAACATCTACATCATTCCTCATATTATTTTTCATGGCGCTTATGGTCGGATTTATGGGCGTAATTTTTATAAGGAAATGCTCTGCATCGAAGTACCTGCTCAATTTTTTCGCATTCACAATATTCTCTGAGGCAAGGGCAAAATTGAGTGTTATCTTTCTGCCGCCTTCATCATAGAATCTTCTCCCGTAATCAGCTATTTTCTCAAAACTCCACTTTCTCACAGGGATTATCTCATCCCTCTGCCTCTCATCCATGGTGTGTATGGAGAACTGCAGCTGGAATGTGTGCGGATATTTTTCCTTCTTTATTTCAAGGAGTTTCTCGAAGAATCTGTCCACACCCACGGGTGCTACAGTGGAAAGCGATGGATACATATTCTCATATTTATCAAGGTCTCTAAGAACATCGAGAACTGCAGGATTGAAAGTGGGCTCCCCCATCCTTGCAAACTGCACCTTGAATTTCTTTGTCTGTGGCACGCCATCCCATCTCCTGGCCATGGGATACTCTATCTGCTCCATGAGTTCCCTGTAATCCAGTTTGCCTCTATAGAAGAATCCGGCATCGCACATCTTGCATCCCACAGGACATCCGTTGAGCGAGGAGATTATGAGTACCCATTTATCCCTAGCATCGTAGGTAGGTGTGGATTCCACAAACTCAACCACATTGCCGCGATAAGTCTCTCCCATATACACCTTCGCAACACTCTCATCACCTATCTCCGCAAGGATCTTCATTTTCACACCTCCATATGTCCATCGCAGCTTTTATCCCATCCCCTATGGCCATGGTGGTCTGCCTGTAGGGGGCATTTTTTGCATCCCCTATTATGAAAAGTCGCTCATCCTCAATTCCTTTCACCATATCAATGTTTGGTACCCTGCCTATGGCGGCGAGCACCTCATCCACCTCCCAGACTCCCGTTGTGGTGAGCACTCTTTTTTTATCCCTCTTATTTATTATGCCTTTTATTTCCCCCTTCTTGATAACAATGTTTCCTCTTTTCCTCACATATCTTACAAGTGCGGGCAGGGCCCTTATTCTGCTTCTGTAAAGCACCGTCACCCTTCTTGCCCTCTCGCTCATACTCAGGGCATAATCCAGCGCGATATCCCCTCCGCCCACGATGAGAATCTCATCACGAAAACCATCAATCTCTGTTATGTGGTATTTAACCCCATCATAGGGCAATTTTCTCGGGTAAGTTCCTGAGGCAACCACAAGATATTTGAACTCATATTCCCGTCCATCTGCCATGATCCTAAAATTTCCATTTTTCACAACCTTTTTAACATCGGCATGAATTATCCTGAGTCCATATTTTCTGACGTACTCTCTTAGAAGATTCACAAAATCCTCACCTCTTATTCCACCGGGGAAGAACATGGAGTTCTCTATGAGATATGCATTTCTCACAAGGCCGCCAATATCGCTCCTTTCGAAAACAATGGAATCCACATCGTACCTTCTGAGCTGAACAGCAGTGCTTATTCCCGCGGGTCCTGCACCTATTATTCCCACGAGTGCATCCATTCAATCAACCTCCTGAGCGATGGCACGAGAGCAAAACCATGGGATAATGCACGCAAGGAGCATTCATGAAATGCGGGGTTCTGTGTGAGTGTTCCATCCACAGGAAATATGACGGAAAAGCCATGATTAAACGCACTTCTCGCTGTGGTCTCACAGCAAAGATGAGTCATCACACCTGTTATTATCACGGCCTTTATATTCCACTCTCTGAGCATGGATTCAAGAGGAGTGTGGAGAAAAGCATCGTATGTGTGCTTTTCAACCACCGAATCTCCATATTTTATCACATCTTTATGCAATGATGTTAGATGCTCATCCACCATATCATCGGCCCACCATACAGATAGAATATTATCCCTGTGGGTGTGGCGTGTGAGAATTATTTTCACGCCTGTTTTCTTCATCTCCTCATAAAAATTCAAAAGTCGGGGAAGGAACTGCGGGGATGAGGGAAGATACGCCCTGGATTCGGGGAGAAGAAATTGATTCTGGAGGTCTATCCCCAGGATTACCAATTGCTCGAGAGATAAATTTGGGAGACAGGCAACCTTATCTTCCCGGAAATATTTTCTTTCCATTCTTTCAACGAAATAATCCTTCATGTAGTCTTCCTTCATGGAGAGGGAGATTGGAAGCAGGGATATAAATCTTAGATACATAAAGATGGTGGAGCATCTTCAAGGAAGAAAATTTATAAGTGCACAGGCAATCTCCTGATTATGCTCCTCATAAAAAATGCCTCACAGGTGCTCACCCTTGAGGGAGGAATCCGCAGAGAGGAGGAGGACTATGAGCTTGGAATAATTGAGAAGGGTGCAGTGCTAATAGATGGGGATAAAATAGTGGAGGTTGGAGAAACCTCAGAACTTAGGGGAAGTGCAGAGCATGTCATAGATGCCTCTGGAAAAATTGTTATGCCCGGATTTGTAGATCCTCACACGCATTTAATCTTCGCGGGAAGCAGGGAAAATGAATTATCTATGAAACTAAGAGGATACACGTATCTTGAAATTCTCAAAATGGGTGGTGGTATTCTCCGCACAGTTCGCGAGACCAGAAAGGCAAGCAAGGAACTGCTCAAGAAGGAGGCAAAGAGGCGACTGGATTACATGCTCCGCAATGGAACCACGACTGCAGAGGCGAAGAGTGGATACGGGCTGAATTATGAGAATGAAAGAAAGATGCTTGAAGTGATAAACGAGATTGAGCATCCTGTGGAACTTGTGCCAACATTTCTGGGTGCACATGCTCTTCCTCCAGAATATGAAAGTGGAGAGTTCATAGAGTATATGAAGGAAGTGATTCCCAAAATAAAGGATCTTGCAAAATTCATTGACATATTCTGTGAAAAGGGTGTGTTTTCAGCCGATGAATCCCTAGAATATCTTCTTGAAGGAAAGAAGCATGGATTGATCCCGAAGATACATGCGGATGAGATATGCGATATAGGCTGCACAAAAGTTGCGGTGGATGTTGGAGCAATAAGCGCGGATCATCTTGTGAAGACATCTGAGGAGAGTATGGAGTATATGAGGAAGAGCAACATAATTGCCGTTTTTCTACCTGCTACGCCCTACATGCTTCTCAGCAAGGAATATGCGCCTGCAAGAAAATTTATCGAAAAAGGTATACCTGTGGCCCTTGCCACCGATTTGAATCCAAACTGCTATACGGAAAGCATGCAGATGGTCATATCGCTTGCAATAACACAGATGAGAATGCGTGTTGAGGAAGCTATAGTTGCAAGTACAATAAATGCAGCCGCAGCCATAGGAGAGGTGAAAAGAATCGGTTCCATAGAGAAGGGAAAGCAGGCAGATTTGATAATCATGGATGCTCCCAACTACATGCATATAGGCTACCATTTTGGAGTGAATCTTGTAGAGAAGGTTATAAAGAGAGGCAGGGTGGTTTACTCCCGCAGATAGTGCTCACATCCAATTCCAGGGAAAAACATTTATAATAAACCTTCTCATCCCCAAATTCATGGAGCTTAAAAGCATCGCAGATTTTCCAAGGGTAGAAGAAGAAATAATGAAGAGATGGGAAGAAAGAAAGATATTTGAGAAGCTAAGAGAGAAAAATAAAGGAAAGAAGAGATTTATATTTTTGGAGGGGCCGCCAACGGCCAATGGTATGCCCCACATAGGGCATGCTCTTACAAGGGCGATAAAGGATCTTATTCTCAGATATAAGGCCATGGATGGTTACGAGATATATCCCTGGATTGCAGGATGGGATTGCCATGGGTTACCTGTGGAGATTGAGGTGGAGAAGAAGCTGGGCATAAACTCCAAGAGAGAGATAGAGAAATATGGTATTGAAAAATTCAACAGGTTATGCAAGGAGAGTGTATTCAAGTATAGGGATGAATGGATAAAAATGTCCAAGCGAATCGGTTTCTGGATAGATTTTGATAATGCCTATGTTACCATGGAGGATTATTATATTGAGAGTGTATGGTGGGCATTAAAGAAGATATATGAGCAGGGGCTTCTTTTTAAGGATTACAAAGTCGTACCTTATTGTCCAAGATGTGGAACTCCTCTGAGCAGTCATGAGGTAGCTCAGGGTTACAAGCTCACAAAGGACCCCTCGGTATATGTGAAATTCAAGCTTCTTGATGAGGATGCCTATCTGCTTGTCTGGACAACCACCCCCTGGACACTGCCATCCAATCTTCTCCTTGCCGTTGGGAAGGAGATTGAATATGCGCTTGTGGAGTATAAAGGTGAGAAATATTATCTTGCTAAGGTCCTGGTTTCATCAGTTTTGGGAGATGCGAAGATACTGAAAGTAGTAAGAGGAGAAGAGCTCGTTGGAAGAAAATATGAGAGGCTGATTCCATTTGTGAAGGTTGATTTTGATGCCTTCTATATCACCTATGCTGATTTTGTGAGCACAGAAGAGGGAACAGGAATAGTGCATATTGCCCCTGCATTTGGTGAGGACGACTTCAATTTATGTAAGAGGGAGGGAATACCCCTAGTGAAGCCAGTGGATGAGGAGGGTAAATTCACAGAGACTCCCTGGAAAGGAATGTTTGTGAAAGATGCAGATGAGCATATAATAAAATGGTTAAAGGAGAATGGAAAGCTTTTCAAGGCTGGCACAACTGAGCACAACTATCCATTTTGCTGGAGATGTGATACTCCCCTCCTCTACTATGCCTTAGAGACCTGGTACATAGGTATGAGCAAGAAGAGGGATGAGCTTTTAAAAAATAATGAAGAGGTGAACTGGAAGCCCGAGCATCTTAAGCATGGTCGCTTTGGAAACTTCCTGGAGGAGGTTAAAGACTGGGCTCTCTCGCGCAATAGATACTGGGGCACACCACTCCCCATATGGGTATGTCCCGAGGGGCATGTTTACATTCCGGAAAGCAAGGAAGATTTACTAGCGCATGCGGATAAAGGCAGTATTCCGGAGCATTTTGAGCTCCATAGACCGTATGTGGATGCTCTACGCATCCGCTGTCCTATCTGTGGAAAAGAAATGAAAAGGGAGCCATATCTCATAGATGTGTGGTTTGATTCTGGAAGTGCATTCTTCGCCCAGTTCCATTATCCCTTTGAGAATGAGGAAGATTTCAAGAGGGCATTTCCTGTAGATTTCATAACTGAAGCTTTAGATCAAACCCGTGGCTGGTTCTATACATTGATGGCCATATCCACGCTGCTGTTTAACAGAGCTCCCTACAAGAATGTTCTCACTCTGGGACTCATACTGGATGAGGATGGGGAGAAAATGAGTAAAAGCAAGGGAAATGCAATTGACCCGATGGATATCATGAATAAAGTTGGAGCGGATGCAACAAGGCTATATCTCTACTCCACACCTGTTTGGAAGAGCAGAAGATTTTCAGAGAATCTTGTGAGGGAGTACATGCAAAGAACTCTTGTAACTCTATGGAATGTATATGTATTCTTTGAAAACAATGCTACCTTAGATAATTTCACACCTCAGAAGGTTGGAAAAATAAACAATGAGCTTGACAGGTGGCTCATTTCAAGGCTGAACTCCACCATAAGGGATATCAGGAAATATCTCGATGATTTTGAGATACATAAGGCAACGAAGGCCATAGAGAGGTTCATAGACGAGTTAAGCAACTGGTATCTGAGACGCTCTCGCAGAAGATTCTGGAAGGAGGAGATAAATAAGGACAAGATATCTGCATACACCGCTCTCTATACCACTCTTAAGAGCGTGGCTCTTCTAATGGCACCCTTTACTCCTTATTTTGCCGAGGTAATGTACCATGGATTATGGGGAGAGAAGGAGAGCGTGCACCTTGAAGATTATCCTCATCCTATTGAGGAGCTAATAAACTCAGAGCTTGAGGAAGAGATGGATGTGGCCATAAAAATTGCCGAGGCTGGAAGAAGAGCCAGACAATTAGCCAATATAAAGCTGAGACAGCCATTATCGAGAATGACAGTGGTGGCCAGTGAGAACTACAGGAAGATGGTAGAGAAGTTTGTAGAAGTTCTTAAGGACGAGGTGAATGTGAAGGAAATAGAGATAAAGGAATCCTCGGGAGAGATGGTTGATATATCTATAAAGATCAACTATAAACTTCTTGGCCCGAGGTTGAAAAAGGACATGAAAAAGGTTGTGGATATTTTGCAGAGTATGTCTCCCAGGGAGATATTGAGAAAACTGGAGAAGGATGAGCTGATAATCGAGGGTTACAAGCTCACAAGGGAGGAAGTGAATATTGTGGAGAAGCCCAGAGAAGGCATATTGGCAGTGGAGGTTGAGGGTCTTCCAATAATTGTATATCTGGATACCCATATAACGGATGAGTTAAAATATGAAGGATTTGCTAGGGAAGTTGTCAGAAGAATACAATCCATGCGTAAGGATCTCGATTTAGAGTATGCACAGAAGATAGAGACATATTTCGAGGGTGAGGAGGAGCTGGTTAAGGCCATAAGAAAGCACAAAGAGTACATTATGCGTGAAACCCAGAGCGTTGTACTGGAAGAAGGTAGAGGCGAGGGCTATGAGAAAGAATGGGCGATCGAGGGAAGAAAGCTAAAACTTATTATCAAAGCCTCCTAATTTTTCAATTTTTTGACGCAAATCCCAAATGTTAATATAAATCCTGTGCATGGGTGTGAAGAGGTGATACCATGAAGAAGAGAGTAATCATAATGGGTGCAGCAGGTAGGGATTTTCACAATTTCAATACCTATTTCAGGGACAATGAGAATTATGAAGTGGTTGCTTTTACAGCCACACAGATACCCAATATTGAGAACCGGCGATATCCGTCAGAACTCGCAGGAAAACTGTATCCTGAGGGAATACCAATATATTCAGAGGAGGAGCTGCCAGAGCTCATAAAGAAATACGATGTGGATGAGGTAGTATTTGCATACAGCGATGTTAGCCATGAATATGTTATGCACAAAGCCTCTATTGCAAATGCGAATGGTGCAGATTTTAAGCTTATGGGGCCCAAAACAACCATGCTTAAGAGCAGCAAGCCCGTGATAGCAGTTACAGCCGTAAGAACAGGCTGTGGAAAGAGTCAGACTTCACGAAAGGTCTTCCGACTCTTAAGAGAGATGGGCTTTAAAGTTGTGGCAATTCGTCATCCCATGCCTTATGGAGATCTTGTAAAGCAGAAGGCCCAAAGATTTGCAAGCTATGAAGATCTCGATAGATATGAGTGCACCATAGAGGAGAGGGAGGAGTATGAGCCTTACATAGATATGGGTGGTGTTGTGTATGCAGGTGTGGATTATGGTGAGATATTGAAACAGGCTGAAAAGGAAGCTGACATAATTATATGGGACGGCGGAAATAACGATATACCCTTTTACAAGCCTGATCTTCATATAGTGGTTGTAGATCCACACCGCCCTGGGCATGAGCTCAAATATTATCCCGGCGAGACAAATCTGCGAATGGCCCATGTGGTTATTATAAATAAGGAGGAAACTGCAGATAAAGCTAACATAGATACAGTAAGGAAACATATAATGGAGGTTAATCCCCATGCTACTGTAATTGATGCAGCCTCTCCTTTATTTGTGGATCATCCTGAGAAGATAAGAGGAAAAAGAGTTCTCGCAATAGAGGATGGTCCTACATTGACCCATGGAGGGATGACATACGGTGCTGCAGTCATAGCTGCTATGAAATACGGTGCCGCTGAGCTTGTGGATGCCAGAGATTACGCTGTGGGAACAATAGTGGATACCTACAAGAAGTATCCCCACATCCATAATTACCTGCCCGCAATGGGCTATGGAAAGCAGCAGATAAAGGA
>JAGGTO010000069.1 GCA_021163705.1 Thermoplasmata archaeon
GGTTGTTTTCTATTTTCTCTACAGAGGGTTCACAAAGATAAGAGAGCATATTGATGGTACAGATATAGGTGTCTGGGGCACAATTTTCAAGCTCATAGGCCTTATAGGAGGTTTTATCGCAGGTATTTTCCTCATTGCATATCTCCCTCACCTTGTAAGAGAAGAGTTGATGATTAATCATCTTCTTATAGTGTTTGGTGTCACATCCATATTTGGAATCCTGGGATTCATAGGGGCGGTGTTTCTTGGAATAGCCCTTTACAGGATAGGTGACGAATATGGAAACACCCTTGTGATAATTGGAGGGATCCTCTACATATTTTTCTCCTGGTTAGGTGCAATACTTCTTTTTGTGGGGCTAAAAGATATTGAGACGCATGGGTATCGGAGAAAGAGAGCTCTGATATTACCACCTCCTCCACCGCCACCGATGTAAGAAATTTTTAAATAACAGCTCTCTTTTTTCACCCTGGTGATGCTTTATGTGGAATGGACCATTGAGAAAACTGGATGCTTTTCGCTGGGAGATTCCGAAAGATTACAAACATGGAATGAGAGTTCCAGGCATAATATTCGCTTCCCAGCACATGATTGAGCAGATAAAGAAGGATAATGCTCCTGAGCAGGTGGCCAATGTTGCCACATTACCGGGCATAATTAAGGCGAGCATGGCCATGCCAGACATACACTGGGGCTATGGATTTCCAATAGGAGGTGTGGCCGCCTTCGATTCTGAGGAGGGTGTTATCTCTCCGGGGGGCGTGGGCTACGATATCAATTGCGGTGTTCGCCTCTTAACCACAAATCTGGAGGAGAAGGATGTCAGGCCGAAGCTCAAGGAATTAATAGATACCATATTTGTTAATGTACCCTCGGGTGTTGGGGAGAAGGGAAAGCTGCATCTGAGTTTTCAGGAGCTCAACGAGGTTCTGGATCGTGGCGTGAAATGGGCAGTTGAGCATGGCTATGGATGGCACGAGGATTTGGAACGCATAGAGGAGGGGGGAAGCATAAAGTATGCAGATCACAGTAAGGTAAGCGAGAAGGCAAAAAGAAGAGGTGCTCCACAGCTTGGAACTTTAGGTGCTGGGAATCATTTTTTAGAGGTGCAGAGAGTCGAGAAAATATATCTGCCTGATGTTGCCAAGAAATTTGGCATAACCCATGAGGGGCAGGTTGTGGTTATGATTCACACAGGTTCCAGAGGCCTGGGGCATCAGGTTGCCAGTGATTACATACGTGTGATGGAGCAGGCAGCGAGAAAATATGGAATAAGACTTGCGGATCCACAGCTTGCATGCGCGCCTGTGAAAAGTAAAGAGGCAGAGGATTATTTTAAAGCGATGTGTGCCGCTGCCAATTTTGGATTTACAAATCGCCAGCTCATCATGCACTGGGTTCGTGAGTCTTTTGGCAAGGTATTTAAGGAGGACCCCGAAGAGCTTGAAATGCATCTTGTCTATGGAGTTGCGCACAATATAGCGAAGCTGGAGGAGCACATTGTGGATGGAAAAAGGATGAAGGTATATGTACATCGTAAAGGTGCAACGAGAGCCTTTGCTGCAGGAAGAGAGGAGTTAAGCATGCTATACAGGGAAGTTGGGCAACCCGTTTTAATTCCGGGGGATATGGGCACTGCCTCGTATGTTTTGGTTGGCACCAAAAAGGCCATGGAGGAAACATTTGGATCCACATGCCATGGAGCCGGT
Organism: Thermoplasmata archaeon; assembly: GCA_021163705.1. Classification (GTDB taxonomy): domain Archaea; phylum Thermoplasmatota; class Thermoplasmata; order Thermoplasmatales; family Aciduliprofundaceae; genus S014-41. The sequence goes on from JAGGTO010000069.1 coordinate 1,710, forward strand.
AGAGTTATGAGCAGACATCAGGCACTTAGACATTTCAGAGGTGAACAGGTTAAGAGAGAACTATGGGAGAAGAAGAGGATTTACATAAGAAGTGCAAGTAACAGGGTTGCAGCGGAAGAGGCTCCAGATGCATACAAGGATGTTAATGAGGTTGTCCGGGCAGTGGAGGGGGCCGGAATATCAAGAATTGTGGCAAAAATGGTTCCCATGGGTGTGGTCAAAGGTTAAATTTTTTCATAATTCTAAATCTTTTTATACCCTATCTTCATTGTGTTAATCATGATAAGTGCAGGTACCACAGAGAAGGGTGATGTTTTAGTGAAAATAGAGAATTCAGAGAAGAGAGAGATCATTGTGAATAGTAAGCTGGAAAGACTTTATGGAAAGGCCATTCGTGCCACCGTGGAGGAGATGACTGAGGGAATAGATGCAAAGATAACTGTGGAGGATTTTGGTGCTCTGGACTGGGTTCTGAGGGCGAGATTAGAGGCAGCCATAAGAAAATATGGGGGGGAGAAAGAATGAAGCTGAGAAGGACCCGATTATATATTCCCGGCAACAACCCACATCTTGTAGAAAATGCAGGATTGTACAATGCGGATGCAGTGATCCTTGATCTTGAAGATTCCGTCCCCATAACGCAGAAATTTGATGCGAGAATTCTTGTGAAGTATTCCTTGCAGAATGTGGATTTTGGTCGCAGCGAAAAATGGGTGCGAATAAATGGTGTGGATACCCCATATTGGAAAAAGGACCTGGAGGAAATATTACCCTACTGTGATGTTATAAACCTTCCCAAGACAGAGAGCTATGATACCCTGAAGCTTGTGGATGAGGAAATGAGTAGGATTGAAAAGGAGCATGATCTCCAGCCGAGAAAGATAGTACCTATAATTGAAACTGTAGCTGGACTTATAAACGCAAGGGAAATCGCCTCGCATCCTCGAGTTATTGCCCTTGCATGGGGAGGAGAGGATCTCACTGCGGATCTTGGTATACCAAGAAAGAAGGCTCTGATCCTCGATAATGTTCGAGCTGAGATTGTATTTGCTGCCAAGGCATATAAGAAGCAAGCCTTAGATACCGTGTTTAGCAATGTTAGAGATATGGATGCTCTGTTTGAATACGCCCAGCATGCGAGATATATGGGATTTGATGGAATAGGCGTGATTCATCCAAATCAGATCGAAGTTGTGCATCGAGCTTTCAAACCCACAGATGAGGAGATTGAAGATGCCAAGAGGATAATAGAGGCTGCAAGGGAAGCTGAGAGAGAAGGTAAAGCTGTCATATCTCTAAATGGCAGGATGATAGACCCACCTGTGGTTGAAAGAGCAAGAAAGATACTTGCATTTGCGGAGGTGGAATAAATGCCCATAAATGCAGTTGGTAGGGAAGTACCAAGCGAGATAAATGGTCAAAAATTCAAGCCTTTCGCAGGGGACATGAAAACTCCCCCTGAAGGAAGACGTGCAGGCTCGCTAATTCGCATGGCCCCTAGGGGAAGGAGCAAAATTGTGAATTCCATTGAGGAGGTCATAAAAAAGGTAGGCTTGGAGGATGGCATGACCGTGAGTTTCCATCACCATCTTCGCAATGGAGATTATGTTGTCAACATGGTTATGAAAACCATTGAAAAGATGGGTTTTAAGGATATCCGAGTTTTTCCCACAGCGTTATTTCCCATACATGAGCCCCTTGTGCCCATGCTGAAAAATGGGGTAATAAGGAGAATTGAAGGGAGTATGAACGGGCCTGTTGGTGAGGCAACAAGTTACGGGGCTATGCGGGAAACTGCTGTGCTTCGCTCCCATAGTGGCCGCGTTAGGGCTGTGGAAAGTGGTGAGGTGCATATAGATGTTGCATTCATTGCAGCGCCCACAGCAGACCCCTACGGAAATTTAAACGGTGTGGATGGCCCATCCGCATGTGGACCGCTTGCATATGCGATGGTAGATGCATACCATGCGGATCATGTGGTGGCCATAACGGATCATATTGTGCCATATCCCGCACATCCCATAAGCATCTATCAGCACAATGTGGATTATGTTGTGCCTGTGGAGAAAATAGGAGATCCCCAGGGTATTATGTCAGGCACTCTTCGAATAACTACCTCACCATCAAGATTGAGAATAGCAAGATATGCTCTAGAGGTAATAGAGAGGGTTGCTCTCAAGCCGGGATTCTCATTCCAAGCAGGAGCTGGCGGGATATCTCTTGCAGTTACAAAGTTCCTGGGAGATGTCATGCGTAAGAAGGGAATAAAGGCATCCTTCATAAATGGCGGTGTGACCAAGTATGTGGTGGATATGCTTCATGAGGGACTTGTGGATGTAGTATTAGATGGTCAGGCATTCGATTTAGATGCGGTGAAATCGTTAAAGGAGGATCCAAATCACATAGAGACCCCTTTAGCCATGTATGGAAATCCCTACTCTTCAGGAACCATAACAAGCATGCTTGATGCAGGAGTTCTTGGTGCAACAGAGGTGGATATTGATTTTAATGTGAATGTTAATACCCACAGTGATGGTCTGTTGCTCCATGGTATAGGAGGACATCAGGAGGTTGCTGCAGGCTCGGCTTTAACGATAATCACAGTTCCTCTATACAGATATCGTGTTCCTGTAATTCGTGAAAGGGTTACAACAGTCACAACTCCAGGCGAGGTAGTGGATGTTGTTGTCACTGAACGCGGGATTGCCATAAATCCAAAGAGAGACGATATAATAGAGGCAATGCGAGGCTCGAAGGTACCCATCTGGGATATACAAGACCTGCAGAAAAAGGCATATCAGATATGCGGAAAACCTGAAGAGCCAAAGACAACAGATGAGATAATCGCCGCAATTCTCTGGAGAGACGGAACAATCATAGATGTTGTCTATAAGGTCAAAAAATAACTTTTTTCAAAATTTTTAAGAGGGATGGTGACAGCGAACCGTGCTTCCCGGGAGCTCGCGCATCCCAGTACGCACACGGTACGCAGGCGGGCTTAACTGCCGGGTTCGGGATGAGACCGGGTGTTTCCCCGCCGCTATGGCCGTCACCAGAAGCCTGTATATTGGAAGAATATTTAACCCTTTCGCTTAGAATTTTTATGCATCAAAAAATAAAAAGAGATTTAAATTAATCCAACATTCTCCAGCTCTTTTTTAAGTTTCTTTATTGCTTCTACAATTTCCTCCTTCTTCTTGGCTCCTGTGCATACCACCTTGCCCGAGCCAAAGAGGAGAAGTACAACCTTGGGCTCTTCAATGCGATAAACCAATCCTGGGAACTGTTCTGGCTCATACTCAACATTCTCCAGACCCAGGGACATTGCAATATCTGTTAAGTTCAATTCAACGCCAAGATCATACACCGCCACAATGTTCTGAACCACTATCTTGGGATTGTCATAAACATCTATTCCAGCCGCTTTGAGCTTCTCAACAAGGATTCTTATTGTCTGCTCCACTTTCTCAATATCTTTAGCACCTGTGCAATTTACCTTACCACTACGGAAAATGAGTACGGCGGTTTTGGGCTCAGGAAGCCTGTATATAAGACCGGGGAACTGTTCAGGCTCGTATTCTGCCCCATCCAGTGCTAAGGCGATTTTGCTCAAATCAAGTTTATCTGCCAAAGAAGTGGATGCCACTATATTCTCAATCTGTACCTTTTCCATTTCATCCTCCATTTAAATCACCTTTAAATAGTGAATACGGACCTCATATATAAATACTTCATCTAAGAAGGGGCACCTACGGTTTCCCTTTCTAAACCCCCAAGCCCCTTTAGAAAAGGTGCTTTACCTCCAAAGAAAATAAGGGTGCCTTCCCGAAGGGAAGGCTTGCTCGCAACTCCACTTCACTCCGTTGTTCGTTTCCCCTTCTACCCCCTCTAAACCCTAATCATTCTTGAAAACCACGTGGTGGATTCTTAGAAGTCCTGAGCATCATAAAACAAAAATTTATATTTGAGTTGGTATATCCGCCTTACATCGGGCCAGTAGCTTAGCCAGGTAGAGCGCGGGACTCTTAATCCCGTGGTCGGGGGTTCGAATCCCTCCTGGCCCGCTACTTTTCAATCCCACCATGGTCTGATTCTAACAGGGAAATGGATATGGGACAATGTTTTGAAGCCTCCTGTTTTCAATCCCACCATGGTCTGATTCTAACTGCCCAGATGAAGATTTTGCCAACTCAATTATTACAGTTTTCAATCCCACCATGGTCTGATTCTAACTTTTACTTATCAGCATACAAGCTCTACAATGCAGCCCCTTTTCAATCCCACCATGGTCTGATTCTAACATGAAAGATGTTGCCGTGGTGTTGTTCAGGTATGTGAATGTTTTCAATCCCACCATGGTCTGATTCTAAC
>JAGGTO010000044.1 GCA_021163705.1 Thermoplasmata archaeon
CACCATTCTCAAGCTCCCTGCCAATGTCCTCTACCAGCTCTTCCTCCTCCATCACGCCATTCTTTCCAAAGAGCCGTGCTACTTTGTTCATTGCATTCTTTATCTTTTCGCTCATCTTTCCAGCCTGCACCAGCTCCTTCACTGTATTCTTCAATGCTGCACTCTTCTCCATAAGCTTGCCCAGAGTGAGAGATTTGACATCCTGCAACAGGTTCTTCATCTTCTCTATTGTGTTAGCTATCTTTCCAAACGCCTCAGCCAGCTTTTCTGCATTGGTGCCTATCTTCTCTATGAAGCTTCCCAGGTCTTCTGCAAAACCTCCGGGCTGGAGTGCCATGGCTACCACAAATCCTATTATCTCACCCACCACAAACATCTCAAAACACTGCTGCTTTATCTCGTTCCTTTTACTGATATCTGGGATATAACTCACCAGCGTATTCACTTTTTGCTCTATTTCTTCTTTTATCCCTCCCAGAATCGCCGAAATAGTGTTCATAACTCCATTGCTCTTCAGTGCATTTATGAATGTCTTTATCCCATTTACAAACTGCATGGGATTCTTAACTATATCTATCAGACCTCCGATGCTGTTACTCCACAAACTTTCTCCAAGTGCCCAGGCAAGGGCGATGAATGTGGCAAGCTCTGGATACTCTGCAATCAGCGCCTTTACCGCGTTCGTTATCGCTCCCGATACAAATTTGCTTATCTTGTCCCACAGCTCCTTCAAATCTGAGTAAAGGTCGTGACTGTATGTGTACTTAACAGTGTTTCCATTAACATCCATAACTATAATCTCTATCTTATTTCCCGCTACATAATCCCAGATATCATCTCGTACACTTGCATTAATCCATGCATGGGATGCGTAAATATTCTGGCTCCAGATATCCTTGATAACATTTCCTACATAGTAGTTAATGGTCACTGTCGCTATCCTGGCATTATCCTGCACATACAGATTCCGTATCCACCACTTACCTTCAGATGCATATATGTGCGGTATATCCATCTCCGGTTTTTCATCATCTTTGATTGTTGGATACTCATCGAACCCGTCCAGCAGAGAATCACCATCGGTATCCATGCTCCTCGGGTCTGTGCCCATCTCCCATTCTTTGTAATCCGATAAACCATCGCCATCTGTATCCGCATTTCTGGGATTGCTGGTCACCCATTTTCCAGCGCTCCATATGTACCATCCATTATCCTCCGCAAAATCAGTGAGCCCGTCTCCATCCGTATCGGCCTTTAAGGGGTCGGAGGTGACCCTCACAGTAGAGCTCCCAACACTTACATATACTCCCCGGACCTCAGCATAATCACTGAGCCCTTCCCTATCACTGTCCATGCTCTCGGGATTCAAATGCTTCTGCCACTCTTCATAGTCGTTGAGTCCATCACCATCTGTATCTTTCAAATTCGGGTCCGAACTCACATGCTCTGTGTGTGCATGCCCATGTGCATCGTACCAGGTTACATCCCAGCCTCCCTCCTCTATAGCATCGTACAATCCATCACCATCGCTATCCTTGCCCCCACCGCCGCTATCAGGTATGGGCGGGCGATATGCCTGTACCTGCCCCTGATGCACCTGGCTTGGCGGCACAGGAATTTCTATATTCAGCTTCTTTCTGCCCTTCTCGCTTATGAACTTCAGTATCTTGTATTTGTCCTTATCCAGTTCCCAGTTGAATCCGAGCTTCTTCCTACCATTATTCCATCCTATCAGGATATCCTGCCCCTTCTCAAATGTTGTGTTCTTATCAATCGTGCCATTGTAAATAATCTGCTTGTCATGCCCATCTTTAAACGGTGCCCTCGTGTAACCCGTACCGTTATCTATCACCTCAAAATGCTTTAAATGCACACCCTCGTAGCACCATGTGACTTGATATTCCACATTATTATCCACCTTTACTTTGAGAAGCGGATAAAGCGGTGCGTATAACCTGAACCTGTGTTTCTGCCTGTATTCCAGTATAACCTTCAGAGAAGGGCTTCCATGATGTACCATTTTTATCTTCACCGCATGCCACTTGCCCCAGTTCTTTATCTTCAACTTAACCTTGAAGTTTAACTCCTCCCACTCCGTACCGTTCTTTACCTCTATCTTTGGATAAACCCGCTCCACCAGAACTTTGCCACTGCTAGCATCCTTTATTATGGCAGTTCCATTCTTGCGTATCTTGAAAATTATACGCCCGTTGTTGAACACACGGTCTTTGAAATGCCCGTGTTTCTCCTTGGGAAGTGCATTCATCTCTTTCCCTTGCACCATCCCAGCAAAGCCTCCAATTAAAAGTATCGCTATTACTATCACCACTGTTGCTTTCGGTACTAAGCTCATCCTCATGACCATCCCACCTTGAGAGCTTCATGATGTTTATATATTTAAACCTTTTTCAGATATTCAGTTCTCTAAAATTTTAATATTAATTTAAATTCATTTCTACAACTGGAATAGTTTATTTTCTTTACTAAAACTTTTTTATTCATTAATTCAGAAATATTTGCATTGAACTTAAGATTCACTTCAACTGATGAGGAGAGCATAAAAAATTTTAGGCACATTGAGATATTCTATCTCACAGAGAGAGGCGAAAGGGAGATAGTCCATAGCATCCAGAAAAATTTAATTACCATAGCGATTATGGGGAGAGCAGGTGAGAAGATGTATGCAATATTCAAGTTCAACTCCGGAGATAGGAAAATCGATGAGCTGTATAGGGATGATATAATCAGCAGACAGACTATAATAAAAAGAGACACGCGAAGCCTTGGAATGGAAGGTAGTGACATTTATATTCTGATAGAGGGAAGCGAAGAGGCAATAGAAAAAGTGCGAAAAATTGCAGGTGAGTTCGAGATGAAAGATGAGGAGAAGGAGAGGATCTATAGAAAAATAAAAGAGGCTGAAGAGGAAGCCTCTCTTGGGATGGGGGCAATATTTGGATGATGCATCTAATACTCGGGGATTCAGAGCTGGAAATTGTGCCTCATCCGATACAGGGGCATCCTGCAGTAGTAAAGCATGCTAAGCTCAGGAA
>JAGGTO010000055.1 GCA_021163705.1 Thermoplasmata archaeon
ACGATTCTCATGTGATCACCCCCTCGTATTCCTGGAACAGAAGGATGAGGGAACTGAGATATTCTTCAGCTTTTTTTATTTTCTCACTTAGTGTTTCCATCTTCTTTTTTAATTCATTATTCTCCTTGGCTTTCTCCAACTTTCTTTTAAGGAGGGGCATATCGTACTTCCTTATCTCCTCTATTAAATGTATGAGTATTGAAAGAATATTGCTTTCCGACTTGTACAGATATTTTTTTCCTTTTTTGCTTCGTGCTACCAGGTGCAATCTCATCAATCGGTGAAGGGAGGAGGTTATACCCGAGATACTGTAATTCAATCTTTTTTTCAGCATCTCTACGCTCATATTCTCATCATACATTATGAGCTCAGCCAGGATAATGGCATCTACATCCCTGATTCCAAGCTTGCAGAAGATCTTCGCAAGGGCATTTCTCACTGCGATCCAATCATCCATATTTTTCATAAAATCGTGAATAATGTGAAAATATAAAAATTTTTGGCGACTGATTTTAATTATCTATAAAAAATTTTTATCAAAGATGTGTTAAATAATGCATTAAAAACCTGAAAATAGTAAAATATTGTCGCATAACATTTAAATACTTCAATTCAGTAAGGGTAACACTAAAATATTTGATGGAGGTATTAAAAATGGGATGGAGAATAGGTGTTGACATAGGCGGAGCTTTTACCGACTTCTATGCCATAAATCCCGACACAGGTGAGACAGTGTGGGTTAAGGGTGAGACTACACCCAAGGAACCTTCCAAAGGTGTTATAGAAACCATAAAAAAGAGCAAAATGGATCTTAGCAAAGCTGAAGCTCTGATTCATGGTCAGACGCTGGTTATCAATTCGGTGGTCACGAGAAGTGGAGCGAAGGTTGGATTAATAACAACCTATGGTTACAGGGATTCCTTAGAGCTCCAGAGGGCAAATCGCAGAGATATGTATAATTTCAGATACAGAAAGCCAGAGCCCTTTGTACCGCGATATCTCAGGCTTGAGGTTAATGAAAGAATAAAAAGTGATGGTGAAGTTTTGAAGAAGCTGAATCCAGAGGAATTAAAAAAGATAGTGGAAAAATTCAAAAAAGAAGGTGTAGAATCCATATGCATAAGTTTTCTGAATTCCTATGCAAATCCCAAGCATGAGATAGAGGCAGGAAAGCTCGTGAGAGAGTTAACAAATGGGGAGATCCCCATAACGCTGGGCCATGAAATCACAAGAGAGTGGGGAGAGTATGAGAGAACAAACACTGCAGTACTAAATGCTTTTGTGAAGCCAAAGATGTACAATTATTTGAGTACCCTCGAAAGAGAGATAAGCAAAATGGGATTCAATGGTTCATTTTTTGCCATGCTATCAAATGGAGGCATGGCTCCCTTTGAATTTGTAAAAGAATATCCAATATATTCAATAGAATCTGGACCTGTGGCGGGTGTTATAGGTGCCATAGCCCTCGGTGAATTGCTCAACGAAAAGAATATAATAGCACTGGATGGTGGTAGTACTACGACAAAAGCAAGTCTTGTGGAGGATTTGACACCCAAGATCCATAGCGAATATTATGTTGGTAGAGACAAATTCAATCCCGGATATCCAGTGAAGGTTCCTGTGGTGGATATAGAGGAGGTAGGTAATGGTGGTACGAGCATAGCTTGGATTGATGAAGTTGGCAATCTCAGAGTGGGGCCAAAGGCCATGGGAGCAGATCCTGGACCTGCCTGTTATGGAAAGGGTGGGGATGAGCCCACTGTCACCGATGCTTATGTGGTTAATGGATTAATAAATCCCAACTACCTCCTGGGAGGAGAGATGAAAATCTACAGGGAGCTTGCGGTGAAGGTAATTAAGGAGAAGATTGCCAGGTATTTCGATATCAGTGTGGAAGAAGCGGCGGAGGGAATAGTCAAGCTTGCCAATGAGAATGCTGCCAATGCCATAAGAATAATATCCGTGCAGAAGGGCTATGATCCCAGGGAATTTACACTTATAGCCCATGGAGGCTCAGGACCCATGTTTGCACCCTTCATTGCAGAGGATCTGGAGATAAGAAAAATAATAATTCCCGCTATTCATCCTGGAGTATTTTCTGCATGGGGAATGCTCCTCTCTGACATAAGACATGATGTGATAAGTACCAATATAGTTAGGCTTGACTGGAGCGATGCTGCTGAGAGAATAAATAACACATACAACGAGCTTGAGAGGAAGCTCTTAGATATCTATGAAAAAGAAGGGTTCAAAGAGCAGGAGGTTATAGTCTCAAGATATGCGGATATGAGATATAAAGGTCAGGAGCACACGGTCAAAGTTCCAATACCATCAGGAGAAATCAAGGAAAATAAATTGGATGAAATAAAAGATAGGTTCCACGCTTATCATGAGAGGGCATATAGCTTCAAGCTTCTGGATAGTCCTGTGGAGATTGTGAACTTCCATGTAACAGGGATAGTGAAGGCTCGGAGAGTTACAATTCAGGAGAAAAAGAGCAACAATACCTCTGCGAAGGATGCCATAAAGGAAGAAAGAAAGATATTCTTAAATGGAGAGTTCCAGGTTTTGCCTGTTATGGACAGGGATAAGCTACCTATTGGAACGACAATAGATGGACCAATGATAATCGAGGACCCGACTTCCACGGTGCTTGTACTTCAATCGCAGAAGATGCAGGTGGATAAGTATGGTAATATTATTATTGTGAGGAAGGAGGTGAAAGAATGAGTGTTGATCCCTTCACACTTGAAATAATAAAGAATGGCCTGGTGGTTGCAAATGAGGAGATGTTTCAGGCGTTTGCGAGAACTGCAAAGAGCCCCGTCATATACGAGGTTTTGGATTTTGCTGTGGGTATGACTGATGGTAGTGGTAATCTGATTGCTCAAGCTCCAGGTGTTCCTGCCTTCTCAGGAGTTTTGGATTTTGCAGCCCGTGAGGTTCTAGAGAAATGGAAGAATGACTTACATCCGGGAGATATAATTGTGGCAAATGTACCCTATTATTCAGGTACGCATCTCAATGATGTCACGCTGACCCTACCACTATTTTATAAGGATGAGCTTATTGGAATGGTTATCAACAAGGGACACTGGAGCGAAGTTGGAGGTATGGCCTTTGGTAGCTGGAATCCAAACGCTACTGAGATTTATCAAGAGGGGCTAATGCTCCCCTGTGTGAAATTATATGAAGAAGGTAAGCCCAATAAGGATGTGATTGACATAATCCTGGAGAATTCAAGGCTTCCAGATTATACCTACGGAGATATGGAGGCACAGGCAGCCTCTATGCGTGTAGCTGCAAGGAGAGTATTTACTCTGATTGAGAAGTATGGGATAGATAGTGTCCTTCAGGCAATGCAAAAGCTGCTGGATGATGGGAGGAAATATGCAATGCTAAAATTGAAGGAGTTGCCCAAGGGAGAATTTGAGGCGGAAGATTACATAGATAGTGCCATAGCTCAGACGGATGAGCCTGTATATGTGAGGGCCAAGATTAAAATCACAGAAGACAAATTTTTGGTGGACTTTACAGGAAGTGGAAAGCAGGTGATGAGTCCTATCAACTCTCCGTTTCCTGCAACCGTTTCAGGTGTAAGAGAGACCTATATGGCTGTGACTGATCCTCATGCCCATCCCAATGCAGGATTTTTCGCACCTCTCGAGGTTATCGCACCTCCAGGAACTGTATTCCATCCAGTTAAACCTGCGCCCACATCCACAGATTGGGAAGCCATTGCCTATGCCACTGATCTTGTATGGAAAGCTCTTGCACCCCATGTACCTGAAAAACTTACAGCTGGGCATTTTGTCTCGATTCTTGCCACGATAGTTGGTGGTGTTGATGATAGAACGGGAGAGCCATTTGCCATAGTGGAACCACAGCCAGGCGGTTGGGGTGCAGGCTACGATATGGATGGGACCAGTGGACTTGTTGCATGTGGAGATGGCGAGACCTACATTGCCTCTTCAGAGGTATATGAGAAAAACTTCCCCATAATGGTGGAGAGATACATGCTTAATACTGAGAATGGTGTAGGTCATGGAAAATTCAGAGGTGGTTTTGGAGTTATAAGAGAATATCGCATTCTGAATAGCAGTGCCCTGGCTACATTGCAGGTAGGTCGCCATGATTTCCCACCATGGGGTGTAGATGGAGGTCTTCCAGGGCCTGGAAACAAGATAATACTCTACAGGAATGGAAAGGCTGAGGAGATCAGAAGGATATCTGCGGAAGTACTTAAGAAAGGAGACCTAATAAGCTTCCGTTCATCTGGTGGTGGCGGATGGGGAGATCCCCTGGAGAGAGATCCTCAGAGAGTTCTGGATGATTACAGGAACGAGCTTATAACATTGGAGATTGCGGAGAATATATACGGAGTAAAAATAGATCCTGAGAGAATGGAGGTGGATTGGGAAGCCACCAAACAGCTTAGGGAGAAGCTCCGGAGTGAAAGAAAATGAGGCTGAATAAGCTTCAGGAGAGAATTGCAGGAGAATGGGATGCTGCAATAATCTCTCCTGGTACCAATTTTTATTATCTTACCGGTCTAAATCCTCTTGGCACCTTGGAAAGATTATTTCTCCTGGTGGTTCCCGGAGAGTCATCACCTTTCATAATTGCTCCGAAGCTCTATGAGCAAGAACTGAAATCTTTCCCCATAGAAACCATTTTCTGGAGTGATAGTGAGGATCCCTATTATATATTCAGGGAAAAAATTGAGAGCATTAGAAGAAAAATGGGAAAAATGCTCATTGAAGATCATCTTCCAGCAGGCATACTTCTTAAAATGCTTGATGCTCTCAAGGATTACAAACTGGAGCCTTTAAGTCCTATAATTTCAGAGTTTCGGATGCGCAAATCCTCGGAGGAGATAGAGTTACTTAAGAAAGCGGCTGAGATAGTGGACAAGGTATTCTATCATATAATCGAGAATGAGGAACTAAGAGGAATGAAGGAGATCGAGGTGGCCTATCTGATTGAATCACTCATCAAGAAATTTGGAGGCGAAGGATTATCTTTTCCACCTATTGTGGCCTCAGGTCCGAATGGAGCGAACCCCCATCATACTCCCGGAGAAAGAGAAATAAGGGATGGGGATCTGGTTATAATGGATTATGGTGCGATTTACCATGGATATTGCTCAGACATTACAAGAACAGTGGGCATAGGAAAACTTTCAGAAGAGGCAAAGAAAGTATACGAGGTGGTCAAAGAGGCCCAAGAGACAGCTTTTCAGAGGGTAAGGGAAGGAGTTATGGCAAAAGAGATAGATCTCGCGGCAAGAAATGTGATAGAGAGCAAGGGCTATGGAGAATATTTCATACATCGAACCGGTCATGGACTTGGATTGGATGTACATGAAGAGCCATATATTACACCCACAAATGAGAGAATTCTGGAGAACGGGATGGTGTTCACTATTGAGCCTGGAATATATCTACCCGGAAAACTGGGGGTGAGGATAGAAGATGATGTATATGTATCTGCTAAGGGTATAAGGTTGACCCAGGC
>JAGGTO010000126.1 GCA_021163705.1 Thermoplasmata archaeon
AAAGAGCAACTGGATAACTGGATGAGATATGTGATACAGAATAGTGAGAATATAAAACAAATGGATGCTCTTTTTTATCTTCAGAGTATTCGCAGAGTCTGGACAATGAAGGATGCCAGGGAGTGGCTCATCGCAAAAACAGGAAATTATGAAATACTTACACGATTAAAAAATACGGGTCTAATAAGAGAGGTGGGAGAGAGTGGAGGTGCAAAGCTTTACAGGCTGGTGGATACAAACTCCATGAAAAGATGGCTGAAAAGTTATCATGAAAGAAGCTTAAAGCTCAGCACAGTTGAGGCTACCAGAGAATACGAGACGGTAGTTCTTTCTTTGAAAAGAGAGTATGAGAAATTTATTTCCAACGTGAAGGAGGAGAATGTGGAGGAATGGATAAGCAGAATCTCATCTGTTCGCGATATTATAAATTATGCTAAGAGCATAATGGGAGAAGAGCTTTATATGGATGCTCTCCTGCCTATAATTCAACAGTATTCCATAGGGAATGTGGGAATATACTCTTCCGCAAATCTGGAGCGAAGAATAAATCAAACAGGTTTTTCCCTAGCTTATTTCGGAGAGCCAGGTACGGGCAAAACATTTGCAACTGATGATTTGCTTCGAGGTAAAGAGGAGAAGGGAATACCACCCCACGGGATAATAGGACGCCTCAGATATGCTCAGGGAATGACACCAAAGATGTTTATAGCAATACTGGAGGCATATCAGGATTATCCTGTGGATTGGGTAATACCCGAGTTTAAAGATTTTTTCAGCTATCGGGGAATGGTAGAGAAGCTAAAGCTTGTTATGGAACGCCGCGAAGTAAAGGATGAGACAAGAAGCGGGATAATAGGCCCCTACAAGGTTACAAGCTTTTTCATAGTGAATTACAATACGCAGATTTCAAAAGGACGATGGAAGAGCACGATAAATGATCCAAATTTCAATGCTGTGGAAGATAGAATGCTCTGCAAATTATTTTTAAATACAAAGGAAAGAAGAAGGCTCATATGGGAGAACATGAAGAGAATTGCTGGAGGAAAGGTGAGATACTATCTGGCAGATACACTTCGAAAACATGTGACATACACCTACCACCTGCTCATCATAAAGAGGCCAAAGGTTGTGATTGAGCAGGAGGATTTCATAAAAATGGGAGATAAAATTGCAGAAGAGATTGATAGAAAAGGTGCTCCTGTGAGTTTAAGAATCTTGGACCGTGCTCTTCAAATAGCCTCATCCTCTTCCCTCGTGTCTTACCTGGCAAAAGAGGAAACAAATGAAATATGGGTGGACAGGGAGAGCATAAAGCTTGCCCAGGAATTCGTCATGCAGGAAATAGAGACAAGGGCTCTTAAGGCATAGAATGGAGTATTTTATAATTCAGGGAGGTATCTCCTGCAGGCTCATCTCAGAAGGTGGCAAACAATTTAAATAACTTCCAAGGTATATAGTTAGTTATGAATCCAAAGATCCCTGAATACATGCAGGAGGAGTTGAAGGAGAAGGGAGGGTTAAGTAAAATTCTATCTTCTATGCCCTCTTCAAAACTTCTGAGAAAGCAAGCTCAAATCTATGCAGCTCTCTCGGATCCTCTACGCCTGAAAATTCTCTGTTTTTTAGGATTTCAGAGATCTTGCGTATGCCTAATTAGAGAGGTTGTTAAGATCTCATATTCCAAGCTATCCTATCATCTCTCCATTCTGAAAAAAGCCAAACTGATTAAGGGGGAGAAGAGGGGCAATTATATAATCTACTCCCTCACACAGGAGGGAAGAGAATATTACGATAAAATTTGCGGGGGTGAATAGATGCTTTTGCTAATAGGCTTTCCTGAGAGCGAGGTAAAAAAGATTAAGGAAGAAATGGGAGAAGAAATATATGCGGTGGATGAAGAGCTCCGGGATGTGAAGCTAAAAGAAATAATAAAGATGATAAAAAAGAGGAAGGAGAAAGATTATGGGAGACTGGGTGAGCAGAGAATAGCGCTGATGCACAATATCCCTAAAGAGGATATCCCTAAAATAATGAAAAAAATTAAGGGAGTTGTGCCATTTCACATTATATTTGCCACAACAACCCCCACATCTTTAGAATGGAGCTTGGATGAGTTGATTCATGAGCTAATAGAGGAGGATCTCTATTTTTCCAAGAGAGGATGAGGATATGAAGTATGTATTGGATTCCTCGGCCATAATTGAAGGTTTTTCACCACCACTGGATCAGGAGATAATAATTCCACCCGGAGTTTTGGAGGAAGTCAAAAATAAGGGCTATGAATTTGAGGGAATGAAAATAATCTCACCGGAAAGGAGACATATTGAGAAGATTGAAGAGATTGCCAGAAAAACTGGTGATTTTGAAGTATTATCCCCGGTGGATATTGAAATTCTTGCATTAGCTCTTCAGGAGAATGCCATTATAATAACGGATGACTATGCAATTCAGAATGTGGCAGAGCATATGGGAATTAAGTGGATATCTCTACATCAAAGAGGAATAAATAAGAAGGTGCGGTGGAAGTGGAGATGCGAATCCTGTGGAAGGTATTATAGCAAATATTATGATACGTGTCCTGTATGTGGTGGAAAATTGAGAAGGGTGCGGATTAAGTGATCTCTATTTTATCATCGAGCTCTACGACCATCCCATCATCTGCGGCAATTGTTCTTATACCTGTTTCTTTCCATATCCAGTCTGCCTGAAAATCTGGATTCTCATCGATCATCTTGAGCCCAAAATGTGTGATTATAGCAACTTCCGGTTTTACTCCTTTTATTATTTTGGCAGCTTCATCTGTGCTGAGATGATACGGTATTTTCGCCCCCAGAGGTCTTGTTACGGGGAGGATAAGAACCCTTGCACCTCTATGCTGCAAAATCAATGTTCTATCGTAATCGGTATCGGCCACATATGAGATTATTCCCTGTGTGGTTTTTATCTTGAAGCCCACCGTGGTAGGATCATTATGAAAGGATTTTGTTGCCTTTATTCTAATATTTTTATCCTTGTATTCGCTTCCAGGCTCCATGGTGATAGTTTTATCCACCAGGCCCATATGATACTTGGAAATTACCGGGTCATAAATGTCATAACCTTCAAGAACACTTTTAGAGCCAAGTAACACCCCCTTCTTTTTCGTTCCTCCATTGGTTATGGCCTCTATAAGCACCTCCACATCAGTATAATGATCAGTATGAGCGTGGGATACTGCTATTATATCTGTCTTGGTGGGATTTAAATTAAATCTGTTCATCTGTACCAACGCACCGGGCCCTGGGTCAACATGAATTCTAAGGGCATCTTCAATATATACTCCTCCAGTTGCTCGAATCTGATAGATGGTGGTAAATCTTCCCCCGCCGGTGCCTAAGAATATGATTCGGCTCACTTTTAAGCCCATGAATTCCTTGGATATAACCTTTGGGATTG
>JAGGTO010000099.1 GCA_021163705.1 Thermoplasmata archaeon
CTCTATCTTCGGAAACTCCATGGCTCACTCCATGAGGGTATCGTTTTTATTCTTTTCCGTGATGCATTCTTATGTACTCTATTATTCCCCCAGCTCTGATTATATCCATCACATAGCCCTCAAAGGGTGGGAAATGCACCACAAAGCCCTTTGTTCTATTCTCTATGATTCCCTTTTCAATATCCACATCGACCTCATCGCCCGCATCGAATCTCTCAATATCCTCTTTTTTGAGAGTTATCGCCGGGAGCCCTAAATTTATGCAGTTGCGATAATAAATCCTTGCGAAGCTCTCCGCGATTATTGCCTTAATACCTGCGGCTTTAAGGCACTTCACCGCCTGCTCCCTTGATGAGCCGTAACCCCAGTTTTTGCCAGCAACGATGACATCTCCTGGTTTGACATTCTTCGCAAATTCAGGATCCAAATCCTCTAAAGCGTGGGATGCCATCTCCTGGTCGCTCATAATTTTATAGGTGTACTTCCCAGGGAAGATAACATCAGTGTTCACATCATTTCCATATTTCCACACACGACCCATTTAAATCACCTCCCTCGGGTCTGCAATGTATCCTTTAAGCGCAGTAGCAGCCGCCGTCGCAGGAGAGGCAAGATAAATCTCCGCGTTCGGGTTCCCCATCCTTCCCTTGAAGTTGCGGTTTGCAGTGCTCAGACACTTCTCTCCATCTGCAAGCACGCCTGCATGCGCGCCCAGGCACGGTCCACAGCCGGGGTTCATTATAACCGCGCCTGCCTCTGCAAGAGTGCGAAGTATTCCCTTCTCATCCGCCTCGCGCCACACATCCCAAGAGGCTGGGAACACCAGCATACGCAGGCGGGGATTTATTCTCTTTCCTTTCAGAATCCTTGCAGCCACCTCTAGATCCTCAACTCTTCCATTTGTACATGTGCCTAGAAATACCTGATCTATTGGTATCTCCAAGGCCTCATCTATATCATGAACATTGTCCACAGTGTGAGGAAATGCAACTTTAGGCACGAGATCTGAGGCATCATACTCGTATTTGCGCTCATATTCTGCATCCTCATCAGGATGCATCATCTCATACGGTCCTCGAGCACGATTCTGCAGGAATTTTTCCGTTTTTTCATCTGCCTCCACTATTCCATTTTTTGCCCCCATCTCCGCACTGAGGTTTGTGAGAACCATTCTGGAAGCGATGCTCATATTTTTTATCGTCTCTCCTTTAAATTCCACTGCTTTGTAGACTGCCCCACTTGCCGTAACATCGCCAACTATATGTAATGCAAGATCTTTTGCATAAACACCCTTCGGCATCTCTCCATTCACTATTATTTCATAGCTCTCTGGAACTCGCAACCATATCTTGCCTGTTGCCCATATCGCGGCGACTTCACTTCTTCCTATTCCAGCGGCAAATGCCCCAAAAGCTCCAGGCGTTGTTGTGTGTGAATCTGCGCCCACAATCACGCTTCCAGGCAAATCGTAGCCCTTCTCAGCCATAACCTGATGGCATATCCCCGTGTTTATATCCCAGAAATTCTCAATACCCTGCTCCTTCACAAACTCTCTTATGCTCTTGTGATTATTCGCATAATCTGCCGTTGGCGCAGGAACTGTGTGATCAAGAATTATCACAATCTTCTTGGGATCCCATACCCTCTTCATGCCAGTTTTCTTGAACTTCAAAAGAATGGCGGCGGAATTATCATGGCTCATAACCCATGTGGGCTCAACTGTTACGATCTCTCCAGGGCTCACCTCTTTTTTGCCCGCTTTCTTTGCGAGAATCTTCTCGGTCAAAGTCATACCCATACAATCACCGCATGCAAATGAAAATACAAATTAAAATAGTTTTCCGCTCAGCGGGAGAGTATTCGGAATCCTAGGTCATCAAATATTATTGGATAGTAGTCTGTTGAGTGTTTTCTGCCCCTAAGCTTCACCACCGATATGTATCTTCCCAGAGTCCTGCCTATTCTCTCCATGCTCAGATGGAATATGGCATCGGATAACTGAGCTTCTATTTCGAATTGAGAAATTTTTGATGTATCCATGGGAGTCTCAGAGATCAATATCACCGTTGCCCCTAATTTTCTCAAATTCTCGAAAAATTCAAAGAGTTCGCGATGGGGATTCTCTATGAGATAGAGGGCAAAGATGTACAAAATATTGAGAGTATCCACCACTATAAATTCCAGATTTTTCAAATCATTGGCAAACTTTTTTATGACTTCATAGAAATCTTTTAAGCTCCGGATATTATACTCTTTCAGAATCTCGCTGTTCACTATTTCAAAATGAACACCCTCCGGCAAATCCTCCAAACTCAAATTCATCTCATCCATCTGAAAAAGAAGGCTGTCCTTAGGCTGATTTAAGGAGAAGTAAAGAACAGAACCTTCCTTTTTCATGAGCATATTCTTGTAAGCCATGTAAAAAGCTATGCTTGATTTATAGCTCCCGGGAGAACCTGAAATTAGAAGCACATCCCCCCTAGGTATCCCCCTTTCAATTTTTTCATCAAGACCATGAATGTATGTATGAATGAATTCACTAACCACAGCCATCACCTTCTCTTTTCAAGCTCAGGAGTGTATTACATCTTAAAATTTAAATCTTTTTCTGTAAACATCTCATGTTTGTGGGAGCCCCTATTATACTTTTTTTTCATTTCCAATGTTTTTATATTTAAAGGTTTTTGTAAAGAGAAGGTGAGATAGGCTTGCATCACAATACAATTTTTCTACACCACCTCTAAAGAATATTTGCTCTTCACCTCTTCAAATTTCTCTCTCAAAAGCTTCATGGCGAGAGGTAAACTCTCCATAATATCCCTGGCAGTTATGCCATCTTCCCCTTTTCTCTCAGCAGAAAGATCTCCGGCAAGACCATGTACAAATACACCCATCCTGACGGCATCCTCCAAGCCTAATCCAAGAGTGTACATTGCAGCTATTGCGCCTGTGAGAACATCTCCACTTCCCGCTGTGGCCATTCCTGAGTTCCCACTCATGTTGATATACACTTTTCCATCCGGACAGGCTATCTGCGTATGTGCTCCTTTCAAAACAATAATTACCCCATGTTCCTTTGCAAAGCCCCTTGCAACCTCAATTCTATTATCAAGTATCTCCCTAATTTCCAGGTTTGTGAGCCTTGCCATCTCTCCCGGATGAGGTGTGAGAATTGTTGCATGCTTTCTTTCCTTGAGAACATCAACATTCTTGGATAATGCTGTGAGTCCATCTCCATCAACAAGAACAGGCTTTTCAATGGAAAGCAAAAGATCAACCAGGAGTTTTTGAGTTCTTTCGTTCAATGATGTGCCGGGACCAAGTACTACAAAATCCACAGTATTTGCAATCTTTATTATTTCTTCTTTGGATGTATAACTTATGCTTCCATCTTCAGTTTCTTCTAAGGGATGGAAAACTATTTCGCGGCCTTCACTGCCTATGAATGGCACCACAGATTTTGCAGTGGCTAATCTGGAGTATCCACCTCCTGCCTTCAAAAAAGATAGAGCTGAGAAATAGGGAGCCCCATAATATTTTCTAGCTCCTGAAATAAAGAGAACATCTCCAAATGTGCCTTTATGACCATCCTTTTTTCGGGGTGGTAATTTTACGGGGGTATTGATGAAAATACTTATCTCATCATTCTCATAATTTTTCGGTGGAAAAGATATGTGCGATACATAAAGCTTTCCACAGTATTCATATCCTGGATATAGAATGTTGCCTATCTTGGGCAATCCAAATGTGACGGTATAATTTGCCCTTACAGCGATGCCCATTATCTTTCCTGTGTTTCCATTTACCCCTGAAGGAATATCTATGGAAAACACTGTTTTCCCACTCTCATTTATTATCTTTATTGCTTCTGCATATATTCCCTCAATATTCCGTGAGATTCCCGTGCCAAATATACCATCTATTATGGCATCCGCAGCATCCACATTCATTCGAACCATTGCACTATCTCCGTAAAATCTCTCCATAGGTATTCCTATTCTCTCTACAATCTCATAATTCATTCTCGCTGCATTTTTATATTTTGTAGGCTCACTAAGAAGATAAATCTTAACATCCGCTCCATTTGAATATAGCTTTCTAGATACAGTAAGAGCATCTCCCCCGTTATTCCCCGGACCTGCAAAAACTACAAATTTTTTATTCTTTACATCACCAAGATGCTTCAATATAACAAAATATACTGCATGAGCTGCATTCTCCATCAAAAGCTTATCCTCAATCCCGTATTTTTCAATGGCATTTTTATCTAAATTGTGCATCTGCTCCACAGTGCTTACTCTCATACCAATCACCACTGCCTCATGCCCTACATTAACTTAAATTTTTATCCTCCATTTTATCCTCCAGCCCTAATGCCAAGCTCACCGCTTTTTCAGCTATCGCATCTAGGGCATCTATGAATGGCTTCTCAAGATCTTCCTGTGAAAGAGCCACACTTATTTCCGTGCATCCTGCAATTATTCCATCGCATCTCTTCTCCAGTTCCCGAGCTATTTTGAGAAGCTTCTCCTTTCCCAGTTTTATATCCCCTGCCTTTACACCCTGATAAATTCCCTCCATCACCTCTTCTTGCTCTTTTTCTGAGGGAATTATAGGTTCCATACCTCCATTTCTCAACGCATTTTGGTATATGCCCGCAACAATAGTTCCGGTGGTGGCCATGATCCCCACCCTTCTCAGGTTCATCCTCTTCGCTTTATTCACGGCTGCATCTATCATACTCACAAGGGGAATATTTATGGAGTTCTGAATTTCATCAACAAAAAGATGCGCTGTATTGCATGGCATTATTATAAAATCTGCCCCACAATTCTCAAGCTTTTCAGCACTTCTTATAAGCTCAGGTAATGGACTCTCTCCTTTTCCCAATATGTATTCCGTTCTATCTGGAATCTTTGGATTGTTATATATTATTATTCTGGGATGCTCCTGATCTTTTTTTGCTGGGGTTAGCAGCACTATCCTGTGAAATAATTCCACGGTGGCTAAGGGCCCCATACCCCCAAGGATCCCTATTACCTTCTCTTTCATATGACCATATCTCGGGCATGAGATAATAATTTTTCCCACTTTATTTCTTAAACGATATGAAATCAAAGCCTGTATACGAACGCAATGCCTCTGGTATTTCTATTCCATCCTCCGTCTGAAAATTCTCAATTATTGCCACCATAGTTCTGGTTGTTGCAAGTGCGGTGCTATTCAGAGTATGAAGATATCTGTTACCATCTTTTGTTCGATACCTTATTTTGAGTCTTCTCGCTTGATAGTCCAGACAATTTGAGCAAGATACCACCTCCCTGAATCTCTGCTGCGCAGGCATCCACACCTCTATATCATATTTTTTCGCAGCCACAGCTCCAAGTTCTCCACTGCATATGTTTATAATCCTATATGGAAGTTCAAGTCTCCTCATTATATCCTCCGCATTTCCTATTAGTTCCTCCATAAATCTTGGAGAATCCTCTGGAGTGCATAGTATGACCTGCTCTACCTTGTAAAAATTGTGAACTCTGAAGATTCCCTTTGTATCTCTACCATGGGCCCCCGCCTCCTTCCGGAAACAGGGAGATATGCCAACATACTTTAAGGGAAGTTCCTTCTCCTCCAGTATCTCGTTCATGTACATTCCCACTAAGGGATGCTCGGCAGTGGCGATCATATAAAGATTCTCTCCCTCAATCTTGTATATCATCTCCTCAAATGTGGAGAAATCTGTAACTCCCTCTAAAACTTCCCTGCGGAGCATCAATGGCGGTGAAACCGGTATGTAGCCCTTCTCTATCATAATATCCAGGGCAAAGCGTATTAGAGCTAATTCGAGGAGCACCAGCTGATTTTTAAGATAGTAAAATCTGGCTCCGGCAACTTTACCAGCTCGGGCTATATCCCCTAAATGATATCTTTCGAGAATATCCACATGACTCATTCTCCCCTTCTCCATTATTTCATACTCCATATTTCCCGCCCATTTCTTAAATTCCTCCAAATTTTCTTTGAGCACTAGAGCTTTTCCCCATGTTCTAATCACTGGTGAATTCTCCTCTCCCTCGCAAATGGGGGTATCCTTATCCAGTAAGTTTGGGAGCCGGAAAAGGAGCACATCTCTCCTCTTCTTGTACTCTTCAACCTCCTCCTCAATCTCCCTTATCTTAAGATTTATTTTTTTCATCTCCTCTTTTAAATATGTGACATCTTCGCCCCTCTTCAGTTTCTGCCCGATCTCCCTGCTTCTCTTGTTTCTGAGATGTCTGAGATTCTCTATTTCCTTGAGTTTTTCTCTCCAGAGTGTGTCGTATTTTAAAATTTCATCAATGATGCTCTCATCTTCAAATCTCTTCCTCAAATTCTCCTTCACAGTCTCCGGGGCTTCCCTTATCATCTTTATGTCAAGCATGAATGTAAATGGAATGGATTATTTAAAGGCTATTACTGCAGTCACTCGCCATAAAGAGTAAGAATCCAATCGAAAGTTTTATATAGAAGTTCTGCATGCTATTCTTAGGTTGTTAACCAAAAGTTAACTACTGAAGGAGGTGATGAAAATGATATTTGGAGACAGAGTGTTTAAGGAAATGTACGATATAATGACTGAGATGGAGAGGGAGTTCAACGCTATGCGCAAGGAGTTTACTCAGGATTACAAGATGCCTCTAATTGACATCTATGAGACCAACGGAGAAATAGTGATAAAGGCAGAGATGCCAGGTGTGAGAAAGGAAGACATTGTGCTCAATGTCACACCAACCACAGTGGAGATACAGGCGGAACTTAAGGAGAAGCAGGAGGAGAATGTGAAGAACTATTACAAGAAGGAGCGAGTGATGAAGAGATACTATCGCAGCATCTCTCTGCCAACAAAGATTTCCACAGAGGATGTTAAGGCCAAATTCAAGGATGGCCTTCTCATTATTCGCCTGAAGAAGGAGAAGGCTGAGAAGAAGAGGGTGGATATAGAATAACTCTTTTCCTTTTTTTGAGAGGTGATTAAAATGAAAAATAATAATGAGATAGTTGTTAAAGTAGCGGAGGCACGCTCAAGAGATGTTGGTCGTGGCATAGCCCGCATAGATCCAGTCATATTTGAGAAGATGAATCTCATGCCGGGAGATGCGATCCTCATTGAGGGAAAAAAGAGAACTGCGGCAATGGTTATGCGTGGCTATCCGGAGGATGAGGGAACTGGAATAATAAGAATTGATGGCTACACTAGAAGAAATGCAGGCGTGGGTATAGATGATAAGGTCAAAATAAAAAAAGTAACCACAATTCCCGCTCAGCAGGTCACATTCGCTCCCACTCAACCACTTCGCATAATGGGTGGTGAGGAATATCTCAAGAATCTCCTGGAGGGGCGAGTTATAACGAGGGGAGATGTCATAACGATAAATGTTATGGGTAACACCATAGACCTTGTGGCGACAAGTGTTAAGCCTGTGAAGGATGTGGCGTTAATAACACAATCCACGGAAATAAAGCTCAGCGAGAAGCCTGCCAAAGAAGCCGCAGGCATACCCATGGTCACATATGAGGACATAGGAGGACTCAAAGAGGAGATTCGCAAGATTCGTGAGATGGTTGAATTGCCTCTAAGACATCCTGAGCTATTTGAGCGCCTGGGCATAGAGCCACCGAAGGGTGTATTGCTTTACGGTCCACCTGGCACGGGAAAAACGCTTCTGGCGAAGGCTGTGGCCAACGAGGCAAATGCGCA
>JAGGTO010000058.1 GCA_021163705.1 Thermoplasmata archaeon
CTTCCTACTTCTCTGTAACCTCCGAGAGCCTCAATTCTCACCCACTGCTCTCCACTTAAAGGTGGTCTATTTATTCTCTTTCCTATATTTCTCAAAATCTCTCTCCTCTCCTCCCTCACAAGCTTGAGATACTCTCTCATTTCCTTCACTATCTTTGACTCGAGAGGTGGAGCCCTGACAACCCTTGGGGCCCACTTAACCCTCTTTTTTATCTCGTTGAGAAGCTGTCCATTCTCTCCTATGACCTCTCTTGGAGACTCGGCTTCTATGACCACTTCACCTGTTTCAGGAACAAAATATATGTCTCTTATACCTGCCTCCTTTGGCACAATCTTCAATATTTCTTCTTTGGCCTCCTTCTCATCCATAAGCAACGATGGATCTGGCCTTACGGATATTCTTCTCCTTATAGTCTGTGCTATTTTCCTTATAATCTCGGGATGATCCGCAAAGAACTCCATGTCCTTTGTATACACCACTATAAGAGGGCCCTCAAGATCCACATTGGTTATCTCTACACCAGGCGCTAATTGGCTGGTTATTTCTAAAGTTTGTTCAAGAACATCTTCCCACGGCATCTGTATCACTTCAATTTCATCTTTTTGAGTCTCTTATTGACTTCCTCAGAAGATAGCTCTTCAAACCCCTTCTCCCTTGTGATGGTGGCTACCGAGATACCATCTCCACTGGCAGAATCTCTCCTCATAGCGGCATTCACACCCCGTATGGCTAGATTAACACCCTCATCTAGGTTAAGATCATCCTTCCATCTATCTTCCAGGACTCCATAAACAAATAAGGAGCCTGAACCCACACTTGCATATTTATCCTCTATGGCCCCTCCTGCTGCATCTATGGAGTAAACATGATACCCTTTATTGTCAAATCCTCCTATTATAAGACCAACATAATAGGGGGTGAACTTTCTTTCATTCAGTATGTTGGAAAGAAGCGTGGCCGCAGCACCTACGGGCATGTACATCTTTCTCCTTATACGATAGAGAGAAATCTCCGCTTTCATGTATCTCACAAGAACCTGGAGATCTCCAACCAAGCCTGCAGTGGTCATCCCTATGTTGTAATCCAGCATATACAGTTTCTTTGCAGTCTTATGCGCTATGAAGGTATCCATGCTAGCCCTATGCTCTGTGGCAAGAACAACGCCCTCTTTCGTAACAATCCCCACAGTAGTGGTACCCGTCTTTTTGTTTTCCATATTCAACACCCTCTCAAAAGGTCTTTAGGGTATAATCTGATGCATCTATATAAATCTTTTTAAGAATTCTTTCTTAGGGCCAGAACCTCCCTGATTATCTTGGCAGCGGCAAAGGCTGTTATGCCCTTGTAATCGTAGTGGGGATTCAGCTCAACTATATCAAAGGAAATAACTCCCACATTCAGATTCTTTATTATTTCCACAAGCTCTCTTGTTGTCAATCCTCCAGGCTCGGGATTGCCCACTCCGGGTGCATATGCAGGATCTAGGACATCCATATCAAATGAGAGATATGCCCACTCAAAGGGTATCTCTATTTCCTTTTCTTTAAATATTTCGGATGAGGTTATGATCTCTATACCATTCTCCTCTGCAAACTCCATCTGCTCTTTTGTGGCCGCCCTGATCCCTATCTGCACTATATTCTCTCCTTTCACAATTCCATTCTCCACTATTCTTCTTACAGGGCAGGCGTGAGAGTATATATCTCCATCGTAGCTCTTGTACATATCTGGATGGGCATCGAAGTAAATCAGCCCAAAATTTTTGTGATGCTTCGCAATTGCCCTGAGAGTTGCATAGGTTATGGAATGATCACCTCCCAGGAATAAAAATAATCCCTCATCGCTTATATCCACAATTTTTTCTACCTCTTTCATAATTTCAGGATAACTGAAAGCCTCAATATCCCCCAGATCTCTATATTTCCACAGATCCTTAAGATTTTTAAGCTCCTCGCTAAAACTATTATAGAGCAAGGAGGATGTTGCCTCTCTTATGGCTTCTGGAGCATCCCTTGATCCTCTTCTGTAGGATGAGGAGAGATCCCATTTTATTCCAAGCACATAGAGATTCGCATCCTCAGATTGCGGGATTCCAAATAACATAAAAATAAAAAATTAGGAGATATCTTTTATTGTTCTTTCTATTATCTCCAGGGCTATGTTGACATGGTCCTCCTCTGCTATTAGTGGTGGTCTGAATCTTATGCCCTTTGCTCCTGTCTTGAGACACAGAAGACCGTTCTTATATGCTCTTGCAAAGAATTTATCTCTGGTAGCCGTATCTTTCAAATCGAAGGCATCCATTAGACCACGGCCACGTGCATTCTCCATGAGCTCAGGATATTTGGTCTGAAGCTCTTCAAGAGCTTTAACGAAGTAATCTCCAACCTTGGCAGCATTCTCCACCAGATGATCCTCATGGATTATCTCAAGAATGCGTGTAGCTTTCACCATATCCACTATATTTCCTCCAAAGGTGGAGTTGATTCTGCTTGAGACATGGAAAACATTGTCCTCAACCTCATCTACTTTCTCTCCTACCATTATTCCGCAGACTTTCATCTTTTTGCCAAAGCTCATTATGTCTGGCTGAACATCAAAATGCTCATGTGCCCACCATTTTCCGGTGGAGCCCACGCCGGTTTGCACCTCATCCATTATGAACATTATGTCATTTTTCTTGCATATTTCCTGCACGGCCTGTATGTATTCCTTGCGGAAATGATTGTCGCCTCCCTCACCCTGAATGGGCTCCATTATGAACGCTGCAATATCCTCTCCATACTTATCTATGGCCTCCTGAATCTCCTCCAGGCTCTTCTTCTCCAGCTCCTTTACCCTCTCAAGATTCTCTCCTTCAAGCGGGAATTTTATCTTTGGATTTGTTACACGGGGCCATTCAAACATCGGAAAATACTTGGTTTTGTTGGGATCAAATGTATTTGTGAGTGCAATGGTGTATCCACTTCTTCCATGAAATGCCTCACGGAGATGTATTACTTTCAATCTCTGCGTATTATCCTCCTTACCCATCGCAAGGTTTTTCCGAACTCTCCAGTCAAACGCAGTTTTAAGCGCATTTTCCACAGCAAGAGCGCCACCGGAGACAAAGAAGAAGTAGCGGAAATATGATGGAGTTGCAAGTTTGGAAAGAGTGTCAACAAACTCAGCATATTCCACCGTGTAAATATCACTATTTGTCACCTTATTTATGGCCGTGCGGGTTAATTTTTTCAAAAACTCTGGCTCGAACATCTTGGGGTGATTCATTCCCACAGCACTTGTGGCAAAGAATCCAAAGAAATCCAGATAATAGCGATGATGTCTGGCATCGTATAACCACATCCCATGGCTTTTGTCTATATCCAGAACCATATCCAGACCGTCTGTGAGTATCCTTTCCCCCAAAATTTTGTGAACTTCCTTTGGCGTTATCATACTGCAAGCATGGCAACAGAAGATATATAGATTTTGGTCTTCTTTGCATCCAATTCTCTTACCATGAAAAAATTTGTCCATCAGAGATAAATTTAGTCCTGAGCTCTTTTTTAATAAAAATTCCGCAACTTATAAATACACAATGTAACATAAGCGTTATTTGCATTGATGGTGAGGTGAAAATGATGAATGAGAAGATTGCAAAA
>JAGGTO010000137.1 GCA_021163705.1 Thermoplasmata archaeon
AGACCACATATCTGGCTTCAACATCCAGACCGCTTGTTGGCTCATCCAAAAATATCACAGGGGCTCCGGAAGCGAGAACCATGGCCACAGCTATCCTCTTTCTCTGTCCTCCGCTGAGCTGAATAGCGGGTCTGTCTCTCACATTCCACAGGTCCAGATGCCTGAGATATCGCTCTGCAATTTCCTTTATTTCTTCCTTGGAACGCCCGCGAACCATGAGATATCCCTTAATGGCGTTCCAGGGTGTCCAGTTGCTGTCCACACGGATGTCCTGGGGACACAGTGCTATGTTCTCTCTCACCTTCCACACATCCTTCTTTGTGGAGTATCCCAGTATTCTCGCATCCCCCTTAGTGGGTTTGAGCAGAGTGGCAAGCATTCCAACGGTGGTTGTTTTGCCTGCCCCATTGGGCCCAAGAAGCACCGTTATCTCTCCCTTTTTCGCTTCAAAACTCACATTCCTGGTACCCCATACCCCGTTGGGGTACCTCTTTGCCAGAGAGTCTGCAACTACACCCATATGCCTCACCATGCTTGCCAGAGTTTATATTCCCGTCGGACAGTTTTCACCACCAGTCCCGGTATCTGCTGGGAATGAGCAGAAATATTCCCGCTGCTATCAATAACAGCGGGCCTATTATGCATATGTTGAAGTGAATATACCCAAGCATATCCAGGAGCCAGAGAAAACCAATTAGCAGAAGAAAAACTCCCATTGCTATTTTTCCCGCGGAGAATCCTCTCCATGAAATCATTTTCTTATCACCTCTTTAACCTTAGAATTCTTGCTTATCTTCATATCCTCTGCCTCGAGCCTCCCGATGACACAGCCATCACCCACAATGACGCTCTCACCTTTCACCACATTCGCAATCACATTCTCCAGGCGTATTTCCTCACCTTCAATTCTCTTCACCTCCAACCTGCCGGAGCATTTCCTGAAAAATCCACGCTCGCATTCAACTTCAATTTCCTCACCGTGAATCTCTTCCACCATGCTTTTCTTTTTGCTGAGCTTTATCCTTATCTCCTCTCCAGAAATATGGTCTGCGGATACATATCCTCCAATCTGCACGCTCTCACCCTTTATCTTTTCCACATCGATTGCTCCCGAGAGTTTTACCGTTTCTCCGAAAACTTTCTTTGCCCTGAAAACTCCGGCTGCGCTTATGCTTTCGGCAATAACATCCCCATTAATCTTGGTAGCACCCGCACATCGCAGAGATGTTTTTACCTTAACGCTCCCCTCTGATTTAAGAGCACCCGATACGGAGATTCTTTCCGCTATGATATCTCCGGTTATCATAAGGCTCCCGGAGGCAGATATGTAGTCATATCTTCCAGGACCAAGAACACAGGAGCCGGCACATTTGTAATTCTTCCCCTCCTTGGTGGAAAATTCTTTCTTCATTTCCATATTCACTTCCTTCAACGCCATTTCCACACTCTTCATGGCATTCTCTATTATATTCTCCACAAAATCAGCCACATCTCTCTCCTCATTCTCCATCTTCTCTTGCTCTTCCTCCATTTTTTCATTTTTCTCCTCAAGGTACCTTTTGAGGATGTCCTCGTAGGTCTCCTTGGAAATTTCGCCTTTCTCGTATTTTTCCTTCAATTTTTTTATGAATTCGTCTTCCATAAACCGCCCATGCAATAGAAGTATTTAATATTTTTTATAAAAATTTTTTGTTAAATTATCAACTTCAACTTTGAAGTTTCAACTTTTAAGTTGAAATAGTTACCCAATGAAGAATAATCAGGATTTTTATCGCAATCCATATTTATCCCCGGAGCATACACCCCTTGATGTTTATCTATTATCCTGGAGAGAAGTTCCCCTCCCTATCGGTTACAGGAAGCTATTGTGCCTTAAGATGCAAACATTGCATGGGATATTATCTGCGTCATATGGTCCCCATACCATCTCCTCAAGACCTGAAGAATTTTGTTGAGAAGAGAAAGAGAAAAATAAATGGTTTTCTGCTCAGTGGAGGATGTCTTCCAAATGGAAAGGTTCCTCTAAAAAAATTTGCGGATGTGGTTAGAGAGATAAGGGTGAACACGAATCTCCTCATTAATGTGCATACGGGATTAATTGATGAGGATGATATGGAATACTTAAAGAAGATGAGTCCACATCAGATATCCATCGATGTAATTGGATCCACATCCACCATTGAAAATGTGATAGGTCTTCCAAGAAAAAGGGATGATTATTTTCATGCGTTGGACTTGCTGGATGCCTCAGGTCTTAATTATTCTCCCCATGCTATCATAGGCCTGGATTTTGGAAAAATAAAGGGGGAGAAAGATGCCATAGATTACATTTCCACCTTGAAGAATTTTTCCAATCTTGTTCTCATTGTGCTCATACCCACAAGGGGGACGCCCATGGAAAATGTGGAAGTTAGGGAAGAGGTGGTGGAGGAGATACTTATATATGCATCTCAGAGAATTCCTCCCGAGAAGCTTGTGCTGGGGTGCATGAGACCCAGAAAGATGCTTGAAATAGAAAAAATTGCAGTGGATCTGGGATTTAAAGGCATAGTTATACCCTCTCTCAGAACTCTAAGATATATGAAGGAAAGAGGTATAAAGGCGGAGAGAAAGGAAACCTGCTGTGTTTTCTAAAAATATAAATAGATGAACGGATATTAAACCCCAAGGTGATGATCATGGAGGACAAGGATGTTATAATGAATCAGTACTTTGAAGAGGGTCATATAGTAACTGCGCTTGTTGGTGTGAAGGTTGATACAAAGAGCATAAACGATTTTGCCTCTGAGCTTGTGGATTTCAATACCGTGGAAGATATCTTTCTTGTGACTGGGGAATATGATATAATGCTGAAGGTGAAATTTCCGTCCTATGGAGATTTAAAGGATTTCATAATAAGCAAGCTCTCAAAAATAAAGGGAGTGATAAAGACCGAAACCATGATGGTTATAAACACCTATAAGGAGAGAGGCATAAAATTTGAATGAGGTGGTAAAAATGGTGGATAAGGAAGCATTGTATAGGGAGATAGTTGAGATGATGGAAGAGCTTTCTGAGGATACCTCTCTTCCGAGAAATATAAGGAGAGGAATAGCACAGGCGAGAGATGTCCTCACTAAGGAGGGAAATGCTCTGGATGTTAGGGTGGCAAGTGCAATTTTTGCACTTGATGAAATTGCCAATGATCCCAATATACCTGTACATGGAAGAACTATGGTTTATATGATAATGGGAAAGCTTGAAACTTTGTCCAAGGAGCTATCATCATAGCTGTGGGAAAAATGGACTGGAATCTTTTCATACATATATTCGTTCCACTTTTTTCTGTGATAGATCCATTTGCAGCTCTTCCCCTTTACATCTCCCTTACTTCAGGCTTCAGCTCCCGGCAGAAAAATAATGTGGTGAGAGAGGCGTTTATTACATCCTTAGCACTCCTCATATTTTTTGCCTTCGCAGGAATATATATTCTGGATTTTATGGGTATATCCATAGCTGCTTTAATGATAGCTGGTGGACTTCTCATGCTTCTTGTGAGTATGGAGATGGTGAAGGAAGGTGATAAGCCAAGAAGCACAGGTAAGAAGGCATCATTGCATGAAGAGGTAGGTGATATAGGTATTGTGCCTCTTGGAACGCCCATGCTTGCAGGTCCTGGTGCAATTTCTCTGGTGATAATTCTCATGGGGAAATATCGTTCTGAGGTGCCTTTAATTATGCTGTCCCTTTTCCTTGTGCTTATCATAGCTGCCATTATATTCCTCAGTGCAGATTATATCATGAGGGTGATAGGTGAGAAGGGATCGAGAGCATTAACCAGAGTTATGGGTCTATTAGTAACAGCCTTTGCAGTCCAGTATATTCTGGATGGTATAGCCCTCTATTTCCATCTGTGAGTCCTCTTGATGGGAGATGGGTGAATAAAATTTTTATATAGGCAGCGGTTTAGGTGCCATACAAAGGTGATGCCAAATGCCCAATGGTTTGTATACAGCGAGAAAATTGAGAAACGATCGAAAGGAGCTAAGGTGGAGCGATAGATACTATAAGCGTCGTGTGCTTCGCCTGAAGGAGAAGAGTGACCCACTGGAGGGTAGTCCTCAGGCCAGGGGGATCGTGATAGAGAAGGTTGGAATAGAGGCAAAGCAGCCAAACTCAGCCATAAGGAAGTGCGTTAAGGTCCAGCTCATTAAAAATGGAAGAGTTGTTACTGCTTTCGCTCCTGGAAATGGGGCGATAAATTTCATAGATGAGCATGATGAAGTTGTTATTGAGGGTATAGGAGGAAGGCTCGGTCGTTCTAAGGGAGATATACCAGGGGTGCGTTATAAGGTAATAAAGGTAAATGGAATTTCGCTTCTTGAGCTTGTTCGTGGAAGGAAGGAGAAGCCTGTGAGGTGATTTTAATGGATTTTCTCATTTTTGGAAAATACGATCCAAAGGAAGTAGTTATAAAGGATCCGGGACTTGCAAGATACATCAATCTGGAGGCAAGATTGGTTCTGCATACGCATGGTAGGCATGCCAAAAAGCATCTGGGAAAAATAAATGTTAATGTTGTTGAGAGGCTCATAAATAATTTAATGCGCACTGAGAAATACACTGGGAAAAAGATGAGTGCCTACAATGTTGTTAAGAAGGCATTTGAGATTATAGAGCGAAAGACAAAACAGAATCCCCTGCAGGTTTTAGTAGATGCAATACAGAATGCAGCTCCGAGAGAAGAAGTAACAAGGTTAAAGATGGCAGGTATTGCCGTACCAAAGGCGGTGGATGTTTCCCCATCGCGAAGATTGGATATTGCCTTAAGAAATATAGCACTTGGCGCAGTTAATTCCTCCTTTAAGAATGTAAAGAGCATAGAGGAATGTCTTGCAGATGAGATAATAAAGGCTGCAAGAAATGATGTGAGCAGCTATGCTGTATCCAAGAAGGAAGAGGTTGAGCGCGTGGCCGCCTCGGCAAGATAAATTGATTTCAAGGTGATTTGAATGGGAAGGAAAGAGGAGAATATTAAGAAAGCGTTGAAAATAATGAGAGATGTGGAGAGAATAAGGAACATAGGAACAGTGGCCCATATAGATCATGGGAAAACAACACTGAGCGATAATCTAATAGCTGGTGCTGGAATGATGAGTGAAGAGCTTGCAGGAAAACAGCTTGTCCTGGATTTTGATGAGCAGGAGCAGGCAAGGGGAATAACCATAAATACAGCGGCGGCAAGCATGGTGCACGAGTACGAGGGAAAGGAGTATCTGATAAATCTTCTAGATACCCCTGGACATGTTGATTTTGGAGGAGATGTGACGAGAGCGATGAGAGCGGTAGATGGTGTGATTCTGGTAGTTTGTGCAGTTGAGGGGGTTATGCCCCAAACAGAAACGGTTTTGAGGCAGGCTTTAAAGGAGAGGGTTAAACCTGTTTTGTTTATAAACAAGGTAGATCGTCTTATAAATGAGTTGAAATTGGATTCTGCCCAGATGCAGGAGAGATTTGCCAAGATAATTACCGAGGTAAATAAGCTTATAAGGAGGTATGCTGAGAAGGAGTTTAAGGACAAGTGGATGGTTCGTGTGGAAGATGGTAGTGTTGCTTTTGGTTCCGCATACCATAATTGGGCAATAAGTGTGCCATACATGAAAAAGACTGGAATAACCTTCAAGGATATTTACGAGCATTTGAAGGAGGAGAGACAGAAGGAGCTTGCAAAGAAGGCTCCTTTACATCGTATTGTTCTGGATATGGTCATTCAGCATCTTCCTAATCCCGCGGAAGCACAGATTTACAGAATTCCAAAGATATGGAGGGGCGATATTGAGAGTCCATTAGGTCAGGCAATGATGAAGTGTGATCCCAAGGGTCCTGTTGGAATGATGGTTACAAAGATTGTTATGGATCCTCATGCTGGCGAGGTATCAGTTGGGAGATTGTTTAGTGGAACTCTTCGTAAAGGCCAGGAGTTATATATCATAGGCATGGGAAATAAGAAATACAGGATACAGCAGCTCTCCATGATGGTTGGTCCTGATAGAATTCCTGTGGACGAACTCACCGCAGGAAACATCCCTGCCATAATTGGATTGAGAGATGCAAAAGCGGGATCAACAGTCTCAAGTGTTCCTGATACTGAGCCTTTTGAGCCTATGAAACATTACAGTGAGCCCGTTGTGACCGTTGCAATAGAGGCAAAGCATACAAAGGATTTGCCCCGTTTAATTGATGTTCTCCGCACAATCTCGAAGGCGGATCCAAGCTTGAGGGTAGAGATTAACCAGGAGACAGGAGAGCATCTTCTAAGCGGTATGGGAGAGCTCCATTTGGAGGTAACAATTTACAGAATAACTCATGAATACAAGGTGGATGTTGTAACATCGCCACCCATAGTTGTGTATAGGGAGACTGTGGATCACAAGGGAGGTCCATTTGAAGGTAAGAGTCCCAACAAGCATAACAAATTCTACATAGAAGTTGAACCTCTTGAGGAGAGCGTTGTCAAGGCCATAGTTGAGGGTGACATAAGTGAGATGGACAGGATAAAGAACAGAAAGGATTTGGCTAAGCAGCTCACAGATCTTGGAATGGATCGTGAGGAGGCAAAGAGAGTTGAGGCAATCCGTGGTCCAAATATACTTCTGGATATGACCTGGGGTGTGCAGTATCTCAACGAGACGATGGAGCTGGTAAAGCAGGCATTCTTCGAAGCCGTGGAAAAGGGACCACTGGCAAATGAGAAGCTCTATGGTGTGAAGGTCAAGCTTGTAGATGCTAAGCTCCACGAGGATAGTATACATCGCGGACCAGCACAGGTAATACCTGCGGTGAGAAATGCAATTTATGGGGCAATGTGCCAGGGTAACCGCGTTCTTCTTGAGCCTGTTCAGAAGATATACATCAATGTACCCATGGAGCTTGTGGGTGCAGTTACAAGGGAGATACAGCAGAGAAGGGGTGTAATCTTAGATATGGAGCAGGAGGAGTATCAGACGATAATACATGCAAAGGCACCCGTGGCTGAGATGTTTGGTTTTGCATCCGCGATAAGAAGCGCCACAGGAGGTCGTGTGCTCTGGAGCACTGAGAATGCAGGATATGAGAGAGTGCCTAGGGATCTACAGCCTCAGGTAGTTAGGCAGATTAGAGAGAGGAAAGGGCTCAAACCTGAGCCATATGATGAGAAGTATTATGCGGAGTTGTAAGGAAAAGAATTTATATACCATGTATATATGGGAGAAAGTAAGGAGGTATGAAAATGGCAGAAAAGAAACCACACCTGAATATCGTATTCATTGGACATGTAGACCATGGGAAGTCCACAACGGTAGGTAGGCTTCTCTATGAGCATGGAGAGATAGACCAGAGAATCATAGATGCGTACAAGAAGGAGGCAGAGAAGCTTGGAAAATCAACATTCGAATTTGCATTTGTTATGGATCGTTTGAAGGAAGAGAGAGAAAGGGGCCTTACGATAGATGTAGCTCACAGAAAATTCGAGACTGATAAGTATTATTTCACGATCATAGATGCTCCAGGTCATAGGGACTTTGTTAAGAACATGATCACAGGGACTTCACAGGCAGACGCTGCCATTCTAATCGTGGCAGCGCCAGAGGGAGTTATGGAGCAGACTAAGGAGCACATATTCTTGGCAAGAACACTTGGTGTGCCGCAGATGATTGTGGCCATAAACAAGATGGACGCTACCAAGCCGCCATACAGTGAGCAGAGATTCAACGAGGTCAAGGCCGAGGTGGAGAAGCTTCTCAAAGCGGTGGGCTGGAAGGATGTTCCATTTGTTCCAATCAGCGGTTACTATGGGGACAATGTGATGAAGAAGAGTGACAAGATGCCATGGTGGAAAGGCCCCACTCTTCTCGAGTTGCTTAACAATCTGAAGGTACCACCTAAACCTGTGGATAAGCCTCTCCGCATACCCGTGCAGGATGTTTACAGCATAACAGGTATAGGTACTGTGCCTGTAGGACGTGTTGAAACTGGAGTGCTGAAGGTTGGCGATAAGGTTATATTTATGCCGGCAAACAAGAGTGGTGAGGTAAAGAGCATTGAGATGCACCATGAGCCACTTAAAGAAGCCTATCCTGGAGATAACATAGGCTTCAATGTTCGCGGTATCGGTAAGAAGGATATCAGGAGAGGAGATGTTGCAGGTCATGTTAACAATCCACCCACCGTGGCAAAGAGCTTCCTGGCACAGATAGTGGTTCTAAATCATCCAAGTGTCATAGCTCCAGGTTATACACCTGTGTTCCATGCTCATACCGCTCAGGTGGCCTGCAGATTTGAGGAGCTCATAAAGACCCTCGATCCGCGCACAGGTCAGACAAAGCAGGAGCATCCAGATTTCCTCAAGACAGGAGATATAGCAATGGTAAAGATAGTGCCTACAAGACCTATGGTAATAGAGCCTGTGAAGGAAATTCCACAGCTTGGAAGATTTGCCGTGAGGGATATGGGACAGACTGTTGCAGCTGGACAGTGCATAGAGGTGGAGAAGAAGCAACTCTAATCCTTTTTTATTTTTGGTGATTTATTATGGCAGTTTACAGAGCCAGGATAAGACTAAGCGGGACGGACCATAAAAAAGTTGATGAAGTTTGTAATCAAATTAAGAAGATTGCAGAAAGGACTGGTGTGGAGTTGCATGGGCCTATACCGCTCCCAACCAAGAGGCTTGTTGTACCCGTGAGAAAGGCACCTGATGGTGAAGGTAGCGAAACCTGGGAACGCTGGGAGATGCGAATACACAAAAGACTAATAGATATTGACGCTGATGAGAGAGCGTTAAGACAATTAATGCGAATTCAAATTCCCGATGGAATTCATATCGAGATTGAGCTCAAATCCTAAAAATCTTTTAGCTCATAGATGAGCTTACCATCCTTATAAATTCTTATTATTCCCTCTGAGGATACCACAAAGCTTATTGCCTTTGTAAATTTTGTTATTGACTGTGCAGCTAGATGTCTTCCTCCTTTGCCGTTTAAAATCCACTCACCAATCTCAAGATTCTTCACATAAGCGCCGGAGGATATGGCAATACCACTTTCGTCCATAATAACGGCGCCATCCATCAGGGCAAATTCTCTGATTGTATCAAAGTTTTCCTCATCTTTGAGAGTTCTTTTCTCCCTTGGTATTCCTTCAAGAGGGTTAGCTATCTTCTGGATTATGTATTTTTTAACATTAGTAACATCTCCCACAATAAAGAGTGCACCCGCAGGCGACCCTTCCCTTCCCCTCTTCACTATGCTGATACACATCTTTATTAATTTTTCGGCAACCTCCCTATCAATTCTATCCTCTAAAATCTTAAGGAGCGTGGGCAATGCTAAATTCTGCAAATCGAAAAATAGTGTATGCTCCTCTCCTCTTTTAGTGAATATCACCAGTACCTTATCCTCATTGGAGAGATATGAAGCATTCAGGAGGTACAACAGGGTGTTCTTTATAATTTCCAGGCTCTCTATATCAGGATATCCCGCATAATCAGAGAAGATTTTTATGAATCTCTTTTCCAAAAGAGCTTGGGATGATGGCCTCCTATTTTTTGGATATACAATGATGACACTTCTTCCCCTATACTTGAATGCTAATTTTTCAGGATCCTCGCCCATCACTATAATTTTAGTAGCTTCCTCCACATGGGTGAACCCTCTTGAGAATATTTAATTTTTCTCATATTTTCCAATCATTTTAGTAGTTATAAGGGCCATGGTTATCTCGCTTCTCGTCTTTTCTATAAGGCTTCTTGCCACATCCTGTTTGGGTTTAAGAGGAACAAGTCCTGAGGGATAATTGAAGCGTATAAGCATCTCATATATGCTTTCCATTAGTTTAAGATACTCCTCCGCCTTATCAAAATTTTCAGTGCGTAAAGCTTCCAGAGCTTCTCTTCTTAGCTCTCCCACCACATCTCCAAGTCCCATTAAATAGGCCTCAGAGTTTATTCCAAGTTCTCGGGGATGAGGGATCTCCTCTCCATTGAGGATTGCATGAAGAATCATGGCTTCACAGTATTCCTGGAAGGCATTTTGAACGAAGCCAGAATAGAGAAGATCTGGATACTGGTTTGAAAGCAGGCTTTTTAAATGCCATACCTCCTCCTTGAGTTCTCTCAGCACATCTTTTATCTCCTCCCTTCTATGCATACCCATTATGGCTTGAGATGCAAGCCTGACTATTGCCCGTGATGATTTTATTGCAATTTCCCTAAGAGAATCCTTCTCATCAAGCTCCTCCTCTATGAGGTCTCCAATCTCCTTGAGATTCATATTCGTGTATCTCTTTCCACTATTTCAAATTACCTTTACATCTATCTCTTCCCCTATGCGATTGTAGGCCTTCCAGGATGTAAGCGTGTAGGGATAAGCTACTATTATATGTACATCTCCTGTACGGGAAAACATGCGCAAATCTGCCTCGGATGGCAGAGGAACTCCTGAAGGATGAGAATGCACGGAGCCCACTATTGTAAAATCTATGGGTTTCATCATAAGATTGTAAATGACAGATCTCCCCCCAGAAAGGGTGCCCGGAAGCATTACAAGCTCATATATTATCCCGTGTTTTGCCCTGAGAAAAGCACCAAATTCATCGGGATAGGATGATTTTGATGCCTCCATTATCATCTTCAGAAGCTCTCTTTTTATCTTCCACAACGGCATCACCTCAGTATCTTCTCTCTTATTCTGGATACCACCGATTTTTCAAATCTTATGAATTCTGCGTAATTCTCAGATTTCTCAATCTCAACAATATCATCTCCCCCTATTTCGATACTCTCCTGACCATCAAGAACGAGAAGATTCTTTCGTCCATCCTTTAGCTCAATTCTCACTCTTCCAGCAGGGAGCACAAATGAACGGGGATACCTGTTGAATGGTGCTATGGGAGTGAATACGAAACTTTCCATGTAAGGATGGAGAATTGGGCCTCCTGCACTGAGAGAATAACTTGTGGAGCCCGTAGGTGTGGCAACTATTAGACCATCTGCCCGAAAATCATCCAGAAGTTCATCCTCATAATATATGGAATAGCTTCTAAGCTTGGCTATCTCGTAGGTATGTATCACCGCTTCGTTCACACAATCATGCATCCTTTTCCTGTTTAGCATGATTTTGAGACGCATTCTTCTATCCACATGGTAATCCCCTTCCTCGATTCTCTTAATAGCAGATTCCAGCTCTTCAGGGCGTATCTCTGTGAGAAATCCAAGCAGACCCATGTTGATACCCAGAATTTTTCCTTTAGCCTTCTGAAGGGTGAGCAGAATTGTGCCATCTCCACCCACAGTGATTATTATATCTACATCCATATCCTCAAGAGGCACCCCCTCCATTCCAAGAACTTTTGCTGTTCTCTCCTCCACAGTAGGATTCAGCTTCTTTATTACATACTCTGCAAATCTCACGCATTCCTTTTTCTCGGGATTTGCCACAACACCGTATTTCATTTACACACCCCCGAAATCATACCCAAAGTGAAGGAATGCAAGCATATTATTTGGTTTTTTTTAAAAAAGCCCCTTTTTTAGAAAGAAAGCGGCTTTACCCGGAAAGAAATAAGCCCCCTTGAAAAAGCGGCCAGCGCCTCACAAAATCATGAGGCTTGCTCGCATCTTGTGATGCTCGTTTACCCCAAAAGCCCCTTTTACAAAGGTGCTTTACCCCCAAAACTAATAAGGGAGAGGTGTAGAGAGGGAAAACGAACAACGGAGCGAAGCAGAGTTGTGAGCAAGCCTTCTCTTCGGGAAGGCGCTGTGTAGATGTCTCCTCGTAGGTGTCCCTTCTGGGGGGTGTAGAGAGGGGGGTGAAACCCCCCTTCGTAGTGGGCCCGGCCGGATTCGAACCGGCGACCTCCCGCGTGTGAGGCGGACGTCATAACCACTAGACCACGGGCCCTATGGGGATTATAAAAGTGAGGTATTTTAATCTTATGTTTCCCTCATTCATTTATAGCAGAATCTTTTTTTCTTTCGCTAATTAGGGCTATCACCACCAGTATCAACGGTATGATTATTGAGATTAAAATTAACAATATTTTAACCTGGAAGTCATTTCCCTGATTGATTACAACACTATGACTAATCGAACTCTCTCTCTTATATTTATCCACCGCAGTCACATAATATATCCCATCAGCACTCTCTACATTTCTCTTATATGTGGTTTTATTTGCACTCGTGATAGCCATAAGCTTTCCATCTTTATAGATTCTATATTCCATAACCTGCGAGCTTAGATATTTTGGAGTTTGCCATTTTAAAATTATCAATTTTCCTTGCACCTCAACCGTAAAGTTTCGTGGTGAGCTCGGGATAAGAGCATAGCTAAAGGGTGCAATTTTCAGGGGATGATTATCATAGACCACTGTCTTCCCAAGGATGGGATAAGGATAATCCACGATGCCATCGTGATTCCTATCATTCGTATCATTTTTATTTGCCCAAGAATACCAGTAGTTTCCCCTATTGGAGAAGTTCCACAAACTATGCTCGGCGTAGGGATAATTCCAGTAAGGTGAGCCTCTGTGATATCCCTCATCCTTAACAGTACTATTTAAAAATACATTTTCGTATATAAAATTGGAGCCATCGCATGTCAGGTAAATTCCATACTTCTGGTTATACGCAAACAGATTTCCCCGGATTATATTGTGATGGGTGGGAGAATTAATTCCACACATATATATTCCATATTCGCTATAGAGAAAAGAATTATCCGTTATGGAATTCTCATTGCCGTCTATACTATGGATACCTTCATAATTCTCAATGAATGAATTATTTCTTATCCTGCAGTCATAGCTTGATACTAATTCAACTCCAACTCCTGTGGCATATAATCTGGAGCCATATATGCTTATATTTTCTGAAAAGCCTATTACAACGCCGGTGCCCTTTGTTATGTAAAGGTTTCTCATTGAGGAATTTGAAGAGTAAGTCATCCATATCCCTATCCGGGAATTCCACTGGGTGGTATTTCTTATGTGTATGTGCTCACTGTTGATAATCCATATACCACTATGTTTTCCTGTAAAATCATCGAATTCGAAGTTTTCTATGGAAATATCAGTGGAGCTCTTAATATAAAATCCCATAGAATAGGACTTTTTCATATCATTTTTCACCGTGCAATTCACGAACTTAATATGCTTAGAATTCACAATAGCCACACCTAACACCGAGCCAGGCAAGGGGCTGTGAATATTCACATCTTCAAACACCACATAAAGGGATGTGTTGGCTATGTAAATACCTCCCTGCACCTTTGAAATATCCAGATAGGATATAACATAAGGATCATTCAACATTCCCTTTCCAGAGACGTTGTGAATCCTTAAAAACCTGAGCAATTCTTCGTCTCCTTCAATTCTGAATTTATAATGAAAAGCTGCCGGGTCAAAATGATACTGTGGAGAATAGGAGACATTGCTCCTCTCAGGTTCGTTGCTTATGGAAAGGGCTACCAGAAGGACTGAAAAGATCAAAGTAAAAACTATAATAATAATGGATTTAGCTTCCATAAAAAGTAATATCTTTTTTGATATATTAACTTTATCAGATTTGAACTTTTGTATGAAAGCTATTTTGTACCTGTAAGATGATTAGCACTAGTTGGCATCTACCAGAAGGCTCAAAACACAATCCTCGGTAATTTCTTCAGATACTGCACAAGGGTAACTACCCCGCAAAATTTAAATACCAGCACTCTAACTTGCCCATTATGAAAATTTATCGGAAAGAAAAAGGCGTATCTGAGGTATTGGGAAGTATTTTGATACTCTTAATCACCGTGGTGCTGTTCTCCTCGGTGTTTTATTATGTATCCACTATGCCCACTCCAAAATCACAG
>JAGGTO010000106.1 GCA_021163705.1 Thermoplasmata archaeon
AGATCACCGTTCCCACGGGAACTTGAAATCAAAGAACTCCGTTAAACTTATGGGATTAATTTCATCTATACAATCATCCAATTTTCTGAGCTTTATTTTTCCCTTCATCTCTTCGAAGGATTTCCCAAGCTTGTAATTGGAAATGTTAGCAAAGAAAATTTCTTCAATGCTTCTATATTTTCTTTCAATATCGGCATACCATCTGTATCCTTCTAAATATGGACCTCTCAGTGCGTTTTCTCTCCATCTTTCGAGGAAATTCTCTCCATGAGGGCTCCAAACAGGAGGCCCCTCATGCTTTTTTACTGCCGGAAGCATATTCCTCTCCAGCTCTATTATGAAATGCACATTCTCATCCAATACAAAAAAATCGCTCACGGGATGAAACTCCTGGAGGATTTTTAGGAAAGCCTCCATACTCCTCTTTATCTGGGGATATAAATTATCCTCAATTATATCAGGCTTTGGAAGAGTTATAACATAGAAATGCGTGTCTCTTTCATACACCCTTTCCAAAATCTCTTCCCGGCTAAGCGGCACAGTTTTTTTCGGGAAGAAAAACTCCAGTTTTGGAGAATTAAGGTATGATTTTGCTGCGTGGACAAACAGACTCTTTTTCTCCTCACTAACTGCAGAGGCGGCATTCCTCCTTTTATCCACAGGATCTATGAACACTAGGGGAGCATGAAATTTTTCACCTCTTTCTTCAAGATATAGATAAACTCTCTTTTTCCATTTGCTCACATTCTTCAGTGTACTGATGAAATCTCCATATTTGAGTATGAGCAGCTCCGTTAAATATCCTGAAAAACCCTGGATTTTTGCCTCAGCTCCGTAAGCTCCTATTCCCTTTAGAAACGCCTTGAGGAGGCGAACCTCATCTCTTTGCTCATCCTTCAAATTCTTCTTTACATACTCTGTATGAAACGGGGTCCTATCCACTGCACTGAGCTTTTCATCTGGAGAATCAATCATGTAACAGGGAACTATATCTACTTCAAACCCATTGTACACGCCTCTCCAGTATGGATGCTCTGCATACTTGGCAAATCCATCTGGAATAACAGCTTTTCCAATTTCAATGCCCAGCTTTTTTAACTCCTCTTTCTTGAGCTCCTTCGGAAATCTCAGAAATATATCAATATCCGGATTCTTCAGATATGTTCCCTTGGCAACCGAGCCAACGAGGATCGCATTTCTCCCATAGCCTCTTTTCTCCATCTCCCTATCACATTTTTCTATTAGAGAATCCACAGTATCCCATATTCTTCTCTCCTCTTTCTCATTGGGCTTAACCCTGCGAAGAACTTCCTCCCTTATCTCCTGCTCATTATGGATATTATCGCCTCCGCCGGCTCACCATTTGCCTCCTCCAGAGCTTTCTTTGCCTCCTCCTCAGAGCATCCCGTCTGTTGCATCACTAGCTGTACATCCTCATCTGTGTATAGTGGCTTTTCCTCCTTCTCCACCTCTATTTTTTTCATCTCTCCTATAACCTGCAGCATCTTCTGGCCCTGTATCTCCATGTACATAACCTGTGGATCCTCTATTATGTAATCTCCATCCCTTGCCTTAATTATGACCTCATATGCATCTATCTCCTTGGCTTTCAACTGACGCATCAATCTTCTCATTTCCCTGGGATTGATCATATGAGGCCATTTAATTTCCTCTATTTAATTTCTTCTCTGATTGGATGCTTGAAGCTCAAATCACAATATTAATAATGCATGATCTCCATCCTCACCTGTGCAAGCCATAATAGGTATTTTATTTGCTCTCATATCCGCCTTAATATGGGGTACCACCACAATTCTTGC
The DNA here is from genome assembly GCA_021163705.1 of Thermoplasmata archaeon. Taxonomy (GTDB): domain Archaea; phylum Thermoplasmatota; class Thermoplasmata; order Thermoplasmatales; family Aciduliprofundaceae; genus S014-41. The sequence goes on from JAGGTO010000106.1 coordinate 1,821, forward strand.
CAGAGTATTTTTAAGAAACCGGGGAGGGATTACTTTAAATGCCGTAAGACTTTTAATAGCTGCCCCTTTTTATCTTGTGATCCTCCTTTATACTGGCTTTCCCCATATAGATAATCTCACCCTCTTTATCATAGCCCTCTCCTCCCTCTCAGGATTTGTTCTGGGAGATTATTTCTTTTTCACATCCATGAAATTCATGGGAGTTTCAAGAAGCATGCTCATCACCTCCATATATCCACTATGGGTAATAATCTTTGGTTTCCTTTTGCTTGGAAGAGAGATCACACCCATGATGGTCTTAGGAGCATTGATAATAGCTGCAGCTGTCGGAATGGTGATGTACAAAAGGGAGAACATTGAGTTTAATTATATAGGCGTTCTAAATGCTATAGTAGCTCAGTTTTTATGGGCTCTGGCAGTTCTCTCCATCGATTGGCTCCTGGAAGGTATGCCTGTGCTAAAGGTTACAGCGATGAGAGTAAGTATGGGCGGCTTAATAGCCCTTTTTATACTTCCCTGGGAAAGAAAGAAGATTGCAGTTTTAACTGCAAAAGAATGGTTTTTTGCGGCCATAATTGCAATTTTTGGCATTGTAATAGCTCAGTACACATTCACCACAGCAATCAACCTTGCAGGTCCAGGAATAGCAGCACCACTCGGAGAAACCAGTCCAATATTGGCCAGCATCTTTGCCAAAGTATTTCTTCATGAAAAGGTAACCTCCCGTCTATTTCTTGCAATTACCCTTACCATTGCAGGTGTGGCAGTGCTTATGATGTAGATTGGAGCATCTCCAATTATCTTGAAAAACAATGATATACAGTCCTAACCAAAAATTTTTAATACTCCAGGATTGATTGGTGATTCTGTGAAGCTCTTGGAAATTGTGAGGGAACTCCAAGGAGAGATCCTCAATATTGGAAAACCTGTAAAAACTGTTCAACAGGCAGTGAGGGAAACTTATGCAAATCCTGCGCAGATAATAAAATCACTTGTGCTTTTGAGCGAGAAAGGGGCACTTCTGGTTATTGTGGATGGAGAATCTAAGGTGAACCTGGAAAAACTCAGCAAGATTTTTGGTAAGGTTAGATTTGCTTCACCCAAGGAGGTTAAAAAATTGACTGGCTATGAGGTGGGAGCTGTACCTCCTGTTGGAATACCTTTTAGAACCATAGTAGATCCGAAGGTTCTGAAGAATGAGTATGTAATAGGTGGGGGAGGACGCATAGACCGTCTCATACGCATTTCCCCTGAGAAAATTGTGGAATATCAGAGAGCCCTGATAATGGATGTCAGTCTCTGATATCTTTACTCATTTACAGTCCCAGGATACTTCAACTTTTCAATTCCAGTATGGTGTGATTTTAACTGGATGTGTCTGGCACAGATTGTTTTATTGCATTAGATTTCTTTCAATCCCACCATGGTCTGATTCTAACAGAAG
>JAGGTO010000139.1 GCA_021163705.1 Thermoplasmata archaeon
CTCCACACAATCATCCTTTCTGCGAAAATATTATTACTTCCCATGTAATATACGATAAAGATGTATCGTTTTGGTCTTGCGGGTATACCCCTTTCGTGCAAGGGCCGTACATTGAAAGATGCAATAGAAGACACACATCGAATGGGTCTTCATGCCATGGAGATTCAATTTCTCCGTGTAAATGTGCAGGAGAGAAATGTTGTGGATGAGGTTGGACTAACTCCAAAGGAAGTTGAGAACTCAATAATAGTGGAAGTTTTGCGTCCAGATGAGGAGGGGAATTACAGACCTATAGGCATAAATTCTCCACTGGAGGAAGATGATATCGTTCTGGAGCTTTTCTGGAATTTGGCATCCAGCTACATGGAGCTTGCAGTTTTGAAGGATCTTGCAAAGGAACTGGATGTACAACTCACACTCCACACCCCCTACTATATGGACCTTATAAGCAATGGAGAGCTAACCGAAAATTCTCTCAATTACATAGTGTGGGGTGGTATTTTAGCCAATGAGGTAGGTGCAAAATATATTGTGAATCACATAGGTCTTTATGGTTCCCTCTCAAAGTCCCAGGCTATGAAGAATGTAGTGGAGAATGTCAAGTATCTCAAAAAGAGGTTTAAGGAACTAAAGCTAAAGCCCAAGCTTGGATTTGAGGTATCGGGAAAACAATCCGTATTTGGCTCATTGGAAGAGATACTGCAACTATGCAAAAAAGTAAAGGGCATATTGCCCATAATAAATTTTGCCCATATACACGCGCGTACAAATGGCTCTTTAAAGGAGCCAAAAGATTTTCAGGAGATATTTGAAAAGATAGCATCCTTCTGGAAGGATGAATACTATGTGCATTTTGCAGGCGTGTTCTATGAGAATGGAAATGAAACCATGATAGCACCAATAAAAAGGGGAGATCTGAAATTTGAGCATCTGGCCCATACTATCCTGGAAAATGAATACAATATAACTGTAATATCCTCCTCTCCCCTTCTGGAGCATGATGCTCTTTATATGAGAACCATAATGGAAAGGATATTGACGAGAAAACTGGCCAGAAGGAAGTGATCTTATGTTCAAGGAGGCCTATGAATACATCTTAGATAATGCCCGAAGCTCTCTCAACACCATTGATCTTCAAAATGTTAGAGATGCAGTCAAGATGATAAAGAATGCAAAACAGATATTTGTGTATGGCTCAGGACGCTCTGGCCTTGTGGGGAAATTTTTTGCTATGCGTCTTGTGCAATTAGGTCTCGTGACCTATTTCATAGGAGAGACCATAACCCCTGTGGTCAATTCTGAAGATCTGGTTATTTTGATTTCCAACACAGGAAGAACGAAATCCACGGTGCTTGTGGAGAGCATAGCCAAGAGGATAGGAGCCAAGATCATTGCCATCACCTCCTCAAGGGATACTCCTCTTGCGAAGCATGCAAATCTGGTATTTACAATCAAGCCGAAGAATGGAAGAGTGGAGCTTGCTCCACTCGGAACCCTGTTTGAAATCTCAGCAGTGATATTTCTTGATGCGCTCATTGCCGAGCTTATGAAGGAGCTAAATCAAACGGAGGAGGATATGAGGAGGCGCCATGCAATATGGGTATAACTGTGGAAATTGAAGTGGATGTTTACCCCACAGAGGATCCTGAGAAGATTAAAGACGCAATACTCAAGCTCTTCCCGGATGCCAAATTAACTCTTCTCCCAGGCAAGATAAGGGGAATAGTCTATAATCTGGATGAGTTTGGAAAAATTCTAAGAGAGGAGAGAATAAGAGATGCAGCCCGTGCAGTATTTCTATCTTCTCTGAAAAATGACGAGATCTACTTTGAGCTAAACAAACAGGCAGCCACCAAGGGGAAGATAAGTTTTGCAGTTGGCAAAGTGCCCCTGGGAAGCATAAAAATAAGGATTAAAGGAGATGGCCTTCTCTCTCTGATTGATGAGATTGCTCCCGATACGAGGAAAGCTCAATGATATTACCACATCTCAGGCATTTGAGATGATTTTCATCCACATATTGAAATACATCCCCTCCACATATGGGGCACCGCAAATCTATCCACCTATCCACATTTTTTTGTGATGAAGATAGCCATGGCGGCCGTTCTATCTCCATTTTTTCTCTCTTTGGTTGAGGATGAAAATGATGATATATTCTAATGGAGTAGGATATGAAAAATACTGCTCCTGCCACCATAAAATAGATTGTTACGATACTGAAGGGGAGAAGAAGTGCATTGGAAATTCCAAGAGGTGCGCTTATGAAATCGTTTATGAAGTGGAGAACTATTGAAGCGAGGATACCATATCTAAGGTAGAGATATCCTAAGGCCAAACCTGCAACAAAGGCGGGTATGACCTTCCAGGGTCCCCAGGAAGACATATGGGCAAAACCGAAAATAAGTGAAGATATAAGAAGGTATATTATTTCAAATGTGCCCAGTTTAAATCCACCACCGAAAATTCGATAGTAGGGTAATTTTTTCCCAAGCAATCTGTATGTTAGAAACAATGGCAATCCGAGGAAAAGAAAACGCACTATAATTTCTTCATACACTGCTGCATGCAATGTTTGGAGCATCTGGTACCATAGTGGATATTTCTCAATTCCAATAGTGGAGGGTGTGTATCCAAAAAGGAGGGAGAGGTAATATATTAGCATGGTGAAGAATAGGGACAGAGAAAAGAGCTCTGTAACATCCTGAAAAAGATTATGCTTGTAGGAAAATGGCTTGGAAAAAAATTCTTTAAAATAGGGATATATCCCCTTATATCCACAATAGAAAGATGCAAGAATTGCAACGGATGTGAGGAGAATATACCAGATGTATGCCATCTGGCCCTCAACAAAGAAGAGAACTATGGGGATTGGTATGGCCAGATAAAATGGTACAGCAAAATGAGGGTCACCAATATGCTGTGAGAGGTAAGGCACACTGTAGCCCAGAGAGAAGAGAATTAGAGAGAATGTAATTATCATAAATATTGCGGCTATAAATGATACTATCTCCTTCAGGGAATGAAGAATGGAAGCCATAAGAGGGAGATGTTTTCAATCCATAAATCCTTTTCCCCAAACTCATTTTGTTTCATGAGAGATAACCGTGAAAAAAAGTATTTAAAATAAGGTCAAATTATCAATAATTGTTCTCAAAAGTGAGAACAACAATCATGCTATCACCTGCGGGCACAGGGCTCCCTTAGGAGTATATGAAAATGAAAAGGATATACCTTAAGGAAAAGGGCGAGTTCGGTATCGGCACACTCATCCTATTCATCGCGATGATCATCGTGGCAGCGGTGGCTGCCACAGTGATAATTCAGACAGCGTATGTTTTACAGCAGCAGGCAGAGGAGACAGGGAACATCGCAAGACAGGATGTCTCAACAGGCTTCAAGATAATCACAATACAGGGGATAAGGGATGATCTGATGTATACAGAAACTATAGGTACCGGTGATGGCAGCACAACCACATTCACTAAGGTTTTAGCGCATAGACCGATAAATCCAGGATCCATTACGATCACAAATTCCACGGGAGATATTGTACTGAGGGACAACGGTATTGGAGAACTTGTATTAGTGAATGGAACAGGTGTAAGTGGATGGGTTGGCTATGACAATGGTACAGTGAGTCTAACATTCACCACAGCCCCTCCCACGGGGGATAAGATCAACATAACCTATGGATCAGGATATGGAAGAGTGATAGCATATCTGGATATCAAAGTGGGACTGATGGCTGGCAGTCCTCCAATCTCCATGGACAGTGTTCTGGTTGAGGTAAGTGACGGATACACGGATAAGACCCTGAGCTACAATGCCTCAGCTACAAATTTCAGCGATCTGGATGGCTCACACTTCGGCGTGGAGATAGCCAGGGACATGCCACCATCCAACTGGGAGAGGGATAGAGTGATCACTGCAGGAGATATTATAAGGATCTACATAAACACCAGTGCAGTTGGTCTTTACCTGGAACCGCAAACGCATGTGATGGTGAAACTGATACCAAAGCATGGGGTACCAAATTTAGTGGAGTTCACCACACCCTCAACATATACCACCAAATACATGGAGCTATGGTGAGCACCATGCTCCTGGAGAATCTAGGGGAAGATCTGCGCTCTCAGGTCCTGGCCACACGATGGCTTGGATTTCTGCTTCAATATGTGGATCACGAGAACCTGAAAAAGCTCCTGGACTACTATCACAGGATAGGATGGATAAGCAGTGAGGTAAAGGAGAAGCTCATAAACCTTGCAGAGGGAATAAAAAGTGGAGGATCAAAGAACGAGTGGATGCTCCCCCACAGAGTACATCTTACCTCATTGCTGTTTATCCAGAGGTTAAGCGGAGAAAATAGAGAGGGAGAGCTGGCAGGTCTCAGCACATATATCAGGGATTACATAGAGAGCCCTGAAGAATTTTTATCAGTTTAATTTTTCTGAGTCCAATATTTCTATAACATCTAGCCATTTTACCTCTACTTTCTTTCCCAATTTTTCCGCCAGATTTGGTTGGGTTCTTCCATCGTCTCCATGCATCAGCTCCTTAATGTATGTACCGCTCTCAGCCAGAATTTCGATAACTGCCATATCATTTTTCTTCTCCACCAACTTTGCATCATAAACTTCCCGTATCCTTATTTTATCGGCTCTCCTGTGTTTCACTCTTGTAGGTGTTCTCTGTTTAATTTTACCAATTAATTCTTTCAATGCATCCCTTATCTCATCCTCACCTGCATCCACATTTATGGCTATTCGATACCTTTTTCTGGGTTCTGCCTCCTTCAATTTCACAATTTCATCCTTATAAGCAAATCTCAAATCGAAGATCTCCACCTTACCTGAGAGATTAACCCTCCTCTCTACCTCTTTTAAATCTATATTTCTTCTTCGAGGTCTCTTTATCTCAAGAATAAATGGTCTGCCATTTCCCAGCATTCTCGCGTCTATATCCTCTCTCCCCATACCATGAAGTGCATGCTCCTCTCCTCTACTCATCTCCATCACAGGCTTTGCTATTATTTCTTCAACACTCTCTTTGTACTTTCCAGAGGGCCACTTTGTTTGTGGTATGCCACGAACAAGTTTTCTGTATCTTCCATATATTAAAAGGGGCTTGATTTCCAATTTTATATCATCATATCTTGTATCTATTATTATCGCAATATCAGGATCCTTCAAATCTGGCTCTTTCCCTGTGAGCTCCATAACCCTTTTGCCAATCTCCCTGTTGAACTCCCTTCCTATGCTCTCACCCTCCTCTCCCACAATTTCCTGCAACTCCTTCTCTTTTTTCAGAATTTCCTCCGAGAATTTGCTTCCTATCAAGAATGTATTAAACTCATATTCCTTTATCTTCTCCACAACATATCTGGCATAATCATCCAGTCTCTCAAATATACCTCCACATAGCTCACATTTTTCAGGATACAGCTCCTCTATGTCAATATTGTTCTCCATAGCATATACAATTCTTATGGCTCTTCCTCTCTCTTCATTTCCCAGCCCATGGCCCCTCAACCCGTAAAGACGACCTAGGCAATGATCGCATAGCTTCAATTTTGCAATATCAAGCTTCATACACCTTCCATAGCATCCCATTATATCTAATTTTTCAGAGTTGCAAGATACTCTAGAAGGTGTATTTGCTCAGGAGATAGTGCGATGCCCCTCTCCTCCCTCAATCTCCCTCTCTTTAAAAGGGTGAGAATTCGAGGATGTCCCTTTGTCATCTGATATATCCTCTTAAATGCATCCTCTCTGATATCTTCAAATAGCAGTTTTGCCTCCTCATAGCTCAATGGTCCAAGATTTATCTCCCATACCCTGCCATTTTCCACATCCTCTTTACTGTAAAACCTATTGTAAAAAGGGGTCTCAGAGAGCATGCTAACTATTATCCTGCTATTCTCCAGCTCTTCCTTCACAAGAGAATTCAAAGCACTCACAAACTCATCATCTACCTTGTAGTATCCATCAAGAATCAAGAGGATCTCTTCTCTTCTCAAGATGGAGAGAATATCATCCTCTCCATATAGATTCTTGAATATCTCCTTCACACTCCTCCATGTTCTTCCTTCGTAGATATCAAGCCAGATTATTCCACATCCCGGCTCATATTCCTCAAGAAAATGATATATCAGGGAGGTTTTACCCATTCCTCGGGGGGCTATGATGCTCATAACTTCCCCATTTTCATACCACTCACTAAGGATCTTGAGCTCTCTTTTTCTACCCACAAAAACATCCATTTCAGGTACAATTTCTCGGAAGATAACTCTACTCCGCGATTTCCTTAGATCCTTTTCAATTTCTCCCTTCTCAATCTTTTTGAGTATTTCAAGATAGCTCAACCCAGTGAGTTTTCTGATCTCACCTATTTTCATGTATCTATTTCCAACCTCTACCTCCTGAGCCTCTATCCTTTCTATAAGCTCCCTTGCGCGGATGAGACCTAATGAGGTCAAAAAATATACTGTCACCCTCTTTTTCTTTCCACTAACATGCCCCTTTTTAAGAGTTACTAATCCATCGCTCACAAGCTTCTTTATATTTCTGGGAATATGGGTAACAGATATTCCCACCGCATGGGCTATTCCAGGCTGCGTCATCTCCACAGGATACTCATATCTATCCACATACTTCCTGTATGTGTAAAGATGAACCAGAATCTTCTCCAAAATAGTGAGTTTGGGCATTGAAATGTAATTATATTCCTCATATTTAAGATTGCTCTCTCGAAACATTCTCTCACATTAATATTTTATATATCCACAGAGATATCCTCTTTATGGGTGATAAAACAGGGCAGACTTACATAGTTGACGCTCTGAAAGATGTACCAAAATACATAAGATGGTGCACACCCTCCATTCTTCCTGCTCAAAAAAGGGTTACGGATGTTTACTCCACAGATATATCCGTGTCAGCCCATTTTCTTGGAAGTTATGTTGATAATACAGGAATTTTTAAAAAGGCACATGAAAGAGCTGCAAGAGTCTATGGAGCGGATAGAACTCTCTTCACGGTTAATGGCACAACGGGAAGCAATTTTATAGTTATGCGTATGATATCCCTGGAGAATGATGCTCCGCAGATTCTGGTAACAAGAAATATACATCACTCAATACTCCATGCCGCTGAGTGGCTTGGTGTGAGATTTCGGTTCATAAAATGCTCCTATGATCCACAGTTTGAAAGTTTGATACCTCCAAGACCTGAGGATGTTCTTGATACACTCAATAATTATCCGGAGAGTAATGCCGTAATAATTTCCTCCCCAACTTACAATGGCTTTGTGGCCCGTATAAAGGACATAACTAAAGCTGTGAAGAATTTTGATAAGGAGATAAAGGTCATAGTGGACGAAGCCTGGGGCTCTCATTTGCATTTTTCCGATTCTCTACCTGAAAGTGCGATGGATGCTGGCGCCGATATAGCAGTGCAGAGCACGCATAAAGAAGGTGGATCATTGCAACAAACGGGGATGATTCACTGGAAGGAGAAGTATGTGGATAGTGATTTGATGCTCGCAGCCTTTCGAGAATATGTGACCACAAGCCCCTCATATCATCTTCTCGCATCCCTTGATGCTGTTACCGCATATATGGAGCGAAATGGGAAAAGGACTGTGGAGGATATGCTGAAAAAATCGCAGCATCTTAAGGATCTGTTAGGAGAAAAGGTTATACCTCCAATGAGAATAATGGACGATTCCTTGGAGCTTGACCTTGTGAGAGACTACATCTCCGGCTATGATAGAGCGAAAACAGTGGTGGCCCTCACAAAATTCAGAGAGACGGGATTTGAAGTTGCATCAATCCTTGCTAAAAAATACAGAATTGTTGTGGAAAAGGGTGGATTGAATACCCTCCTGTTTCTTACCACATTTCAGATAAAAGAGGAGGATGTGGATAAAACTGCTGAGGCTATGGTAAAAATAATGAAAAGACTGAGAAAAACGGATAAAAAGGAACTCATTCCTAATCCATTCAAGCATGTGGAGAACAAGCCTGTTATAGAGCCACATGTTGCCAGAAGAGTCGCGGAGACAATAGGTAGAAAGGTACCTCTCCAGGATGCAATAGGAAAAATTGCCGCGGAGCATGTTGAGGTTTACCCTCCAGGTATACCCGTTATTCTTGAGGGATTCAGAATAACCCAGGACAATGTACGGTATCTTCTTAAGGTAAAGGAGATGGGTGGCCACATAAGCGCCAGGGATCCAGAGCTCAAAACAATCTATGTGCTCTAAGTACTCCACATTTTTGGCTTTGAGTGTTTGGGAAGAAATATTTAAGTATGTGATGATATTAGCCACACAAAGGTGAAGCTCATGGGAAGGATTCACGCACGCAGAAGGGGAAAATCAGGCTCAAAAAAGCCGCTGAGGTTCGAAAAGCCCGAATGGGTAGAGATGAGTGAGGAGGAGATAGTGAATAAGATACTTGAGCTTGCAAAGGAGGGATATTCCCAGGCCATGATAGGCACCATTTTGAGGGACCAGTACGGGGTTCCGGATATCAAGCTCATGGTGGGGAAAAGTGTGGGGCAAATACTGAAAGATGAGGGAATGGCCCCTAAAATTCCCGAGGATCTGCTCTTTCTGATGAAAAGAGCTGTGAGAATACATAATCATCTTCAAAACCATCCGAAGGATCTTGGAAATAAGAGAGGCCTACAGTTAGTGGAGGCGAAGATAAGGAGGCTGGTTAAATACTATAAGAGAGTGGGAAAGCTGCCTCCCAACTGGCATTATAGCATCAGGGAGGCAGAACTGCTGGTGAAGTAATGAACTCCGCTCTTCAGAAGAGGATTGAGAAGGCAAGAAAATTAATTGATGAGCATGATTATTTCAGAATATTAACCCATTACGATGCCGATGGGATTTGCTCTGCGGGGATAGTTGCGAGATATCTTTTAACAAAGGGGAAGAGATTCCATGTATCCTTCTTCCGAAATGTTGAAAAAACTAAGATTCTGAAAATTTTGAAAAATGAGGAAAATGCCATAATAACAGATATGGGCTCATCCTTTGTGGATGAGATTAAGGGCAATATAATAGTAATTGACCACCACAAAACTTCCAGGGACAATGATGAAGTAGTTCACATAAATCCCCATCTTTTTGGATATGATGGAGCCACGGATGCCTGTGCAAGCACCTTAGCATATTATCTTGTGGATGATCCCACCCTTGCATCCTATGCCCTTGCAGGAATATTTGGAGACAAGCAATACCTGAATGGGTTCAAAGGGTTAAATCAGGAGCTTATAAAGAAGCTCTCCCTCAAGGTTGAGAGAAGACTTGTTCTATATGGAAACATTCTCGATGCCATAGTGTATTCCACCGAGCCATTTTTTCCAGGACTCAGCGGAAGAAGAGAGAATGTTGAGAAACTCTTAGAAAGTCTAAAAATTCCCAGTTCCAAGGATGTTGAATCCCTTACAGATGAGGAAAAAATCAAAATAGGCTCATATCTCTCCCTGAACCTGATAAAGGAGAGCAGGGCACCATCTGCAGGAAGATATATCGTGGATGTTGATATAAATCTTGGAGGAAGTATAAGGTACCTTACAGAGCTAATAGATTCAGCGGCCAGGACAGATAATCAGAGTATTGCATTATCATATATTCTTGGTGAAGATGCAGCCTTTGAAAAGATGGAGCTTCTGAGAAAGGAATACAAGAGCAAGGTAATAAAGGCCATCTACAAGATCCTTGAAAATCATTTTGAAAACAATCATCTCATCTATTTTTTTGTGGAGGATAGTTATCTTACCAGCACGGTGGCCACCATAGCATCTCTCTATCTCTTCTCTCCTGATAATGTTGTAATATCCCTTTACAGGGACAAGATGCTCCACATATCTGCAAGATGTTCTCAAAAAATAGGGAAAAAAATCCATCTTGGGGATATACTTCGGGAAATCTCCCAGTCCTTGGGAGGTTTTGGAGGTGGGCACAGCGTGGCCGCAGGAGCAACTGTACCTGTGGATAAAGAGCGAGAGTTTTTATCTCTTGTGGAGAGAAGGATAGAAAAAAGTTTATCATAGCAGAGCCTTTCTCTATTATGATTCCAAGGAGCCATCCCCGATACCATTCCCTCATCAAGAGAGAGAAAATAATAGAGGGATTTAAAAATGGAATTGTGGCCCATGCAGGTCTAATCGCCCATGGCAGGGGAGAGGCCTTCGATTATCTTATAGGTGAAAGAAGTGAGGATTTTGCAATACTGGCTGAGAAGGCTGCAGTTGCAAAGATGTATCTTGCCAAAAATCCTGTGATATCTGTGAATGGAAATGTTACAGCACTGGCAGCGGATAAGGTGGTGAGCCTAGCAAAATTACTTAATGCAAAGATCGAGGTAAACCTTTTCTATCGCACTGAGGAAAGAATAAGGAGAATAGTGGATGAGTTCAGAAAGTATGGAGTTCAAATATTGGGTGAGAAGCCCGATTCTCTTATACCTGGTCTGGAGCACAGTAGAGCTCTATGCAGCTCGGAAGGCATATACTCGGCGGATGTGGTCTTAGTTCCCCTGGAGGATGGAGATAGAGCGCAGGCCCTTAAAAACATGGGAAAATTCGTAATTACCATTGATCTCAATCCTCTGTCAAGAACTGCCCAAACTGCAGATATAACTATAGTGGATGAACTAACAAGGGCATTGGAAAATATGATAGAATTTGCAAGAAAAATTGACCATCTCTCTGCCACCAAAATACTCTCAAAATATAGGAATGGGGAGATACTCTCGCAATCGCTACTTCACATAAATAGGAGATTAAAGGAAATGGCAGCTACCCTTCAAACTCCTCAGGCTTGAATATGTAGCCACAATTGTAGCACATTATTGCATCCTTTGAATTGAGGGTACCACATTGAGGACATTTTATGAACTCTTCTCCATCTACAATCACAACTTCAAACTTCTCCTCTTCTTTAGCAACTTCCTCTTTCTCCTCTTTAACCTCGCCGGTGGTCTCTGCTGCAGGCACTTCCTCGGAAGGAGCCTCTACCGCTGGTGCAGCTTCTGGAGTCTCAGGAGCAGAAACGCCACCTGAAAGCGATTGTATCGTGGATATCATCCTCTCCCTTAAATCTGATAGCGTGGTCTGCATCTTTATAACCTGGGCACTCTTCTCTATGAACTCCTTCTGCTTTTGAGCTATCTCTTCCACAGTGCTCTTAAAATACTCCTGGAACTTTGATAGATCATCCAGGGTGCTTTCAATCTTCTCCTTGGCCGTTGCCAGGGCATTTTCATACTCCTTTAGAACACTCTCACTCTGAACTATTGCGTTTATCTTATTCTCAAGCTCCTGAAGCTTCTGTGAGTAGTCCTTCTTTCATCTCCTCTATCTTCTTGCTGTACTCCTCTAATTCGCTACTCTTCTTCTCAAGGAATTTCTCTTTCTCCTCTATTTTTTTCTGAAGCTCCTGTATCCTCTCCTCCTTCTGGGCAAGCTCTTTTTCTTTTTCTTCAATCTGTTTGGATTTCTCCTTAATTTCCACCTCAAGCTTTTTTATTTTCGCAACATATGTTTGAACCTGGTCCCAAAGACTTAATCCTCCCAAATCCTCATTGCTCATACTAATACCTCCAGGGTAGGTATTATTTTTATCAAATATGAAATTTTTGCTCTATTTCTCAATCATTTTCACCTCTTTTCTCTCAAGATCTATCAGAGAAGCATATCCTTCTTTAAGTGGCCCCGGATTCACAAAAATAGTGTTATCCCTGATCTCATATCCTCTTGCCTCATGCACATGCCCGGATATCACAAGAAGAGGCTTTGCCTCATCCAAAGCTCTCCTTATCCCTTTGCTGCCTATATGCCTGTTTCCCACCTTATCGAGTATGCCAAAGGGAGGCTGGTGAAGAAGAACTATACATCCATTACATTCTCTCAAAAATTTATAGGCCTCCTTCTCATCAAATGTTATTCCCATGGTGAACCCCCTTCCGTTTGTTCCTCCAAGTCCAGCAATTCTGTAACCTCTGTAATTCACTATTTTGCGATGAACATTCCAACCTTTGCTTTTTTCTATGGCAGATATAACATCCACCGGGTCACAATTTCCCGGCACTGCGAAAATATCCCCTGAGAGAGAATCTATGAGCTCTCTTGCATACTCTGCGGGACCAAAATTGGTTAGATCTCCAGCAATCATTATTGCATCAAAATCATAGAGACCTCCGAGCTCTTCCAGAAAATAGCTGGCTCCGTGATATCCATGTATATCCGCTATAGCTAATATCCTCATAAAGGATGATTGCACTATCACTTAAAAATATATCCCCCTTTCATCTAAAATATTTTTCTACTTGGATTTTTGAATTCTCTCGCATTCTGGCAATTTTCCCGTTTTTATGAATTCATTGAAATGCTCCAACCATCTGGGATTACTCTTGAAGCTTCTCATAAAAGTTACAAATTTCTCAATCTTGTCAAAGGATTCATCATCTATATAATGCTCAACCTTGTTGGCCATAATTCTTGCATTCTCTTCATCCACACCAAATATCTGAAAGAACTCATTGATTATCATCTCTCTCTCATATAATTTTTTGGCTATCTTCTTCCCCTTTTCGGTTAAGAGTATGCCCCTGTATTTTTCATAGATTACAAATCCCTTGCTCTGCAGCTTCTTTAGCATATCAGTAACACTTGCAGGTCGCACATCCAGCATCTCGGATATCTCCACGCTCCTCGCAAACCCCCTATCCCTAACGATTTTGTATATGGCCTTTAGATAATCCTCCTCCTTTTCACTCATTTAAATCCTCCCTGAAAAAGTAATTCTCTCTACCTCTAATCTCTATGTTCCATCCATTCAAAATTGCCTCCACAATCTTTCTCCTGCCACTTTTTAGCTCGTTCCATAGAGTTTTTCTGGATATTCCCATCCTTGCAGCAGCCTCCTCCTGAGTAAGACCCTCAACATCCACAAGTCTCATGGCTTCTAGCTCTGAATAAAATAATATAATGGTGCGAACATATGGAATACCCCGGGGAGCATAGCTTGTAACCGGAGGGATGTAAGATATCCATCGCGGTCCACGCCTTCTCCCTCTTCTACCATAACCTCTCATTATTTACACAAATGAGACAAAGTATTTATTATTTGCCCACCTTTGCTCTTTAAATCCCAAAAATTGAGAGTATTTTTGGGAAAATTTTTTATTGTATTCCCTCCTAATTTTTTTGGTGAAAGAGAATGGTTGGTATAAATGAGATATCTGAAGAAGTGGCTAAAAAACTGTTAACCTCGCCTGTTGAGGTGAAAAGAATAATTCAGCTATCTCTGGAGGAGATTGTAAAGGAAGTTAAAAGGGGAGAAATGGTTAAGATAGTGGGGTTTGGTATCTTCCACACGAAAATCCAGCGTCCTCGGAGAATTAGGGAAATTAGAAGTGGAAAGATAATTGAAATTCCTGAGAGAAGAAAATTTGTTTTTAAGCCAAGTCCAAAGATAAGATTTATGTAAGGGATGGACTATGAAGCTTTTCGGCACTGCAGGAATAAGAGGAATAACCAATAAAGATATAACACCAGAATTTGCGCTTAAAATTGCCATGGCCTACGGTAGCATTTTTAAAGGAAATATTGCAGTTGCCAGAGATAACAGATTTGGAGCCGAGATGATAGCCAATGCAGTAATTTCAGGATTGCAGGCCACTGGAAACAGGGTTTACAATCTTGGAATTGTGCCCCTGCCAATATTTGCAAGATATGTTGCGGACTATATGGACGGGGGTATAATGGTTACAGGTTCTCATACCCCTCCCCATATGATAGGAATAATCATGGTTGATTCTCTAGGAAGGGATCTCTACTGGGATAAGTCAGAAGAAATTGAAGAACTCTATTTCCGGGGAAAATTTTCAATGGAAGCTTGGGATCATATAGAAGACAGTGTTTGGGAGGATGCCATAGAAAATTATATGAGATTTATAGGGAGGATGGCAGGTGATATTGGGGGCTATAGAATAGCGATTGATCCTGCAAATGGGGCTGCTGCAGGAATAATTGATAGAATACTGGAATCTCTGGGGGTAGAGGTATATTGCATAAATTGTGAGAGAAAGAAAATTCCAAATCGCCCTTCGGAGCCCAGGAGAGAGAATTTAAGAGAGCTTGCCAAGATATCTTCAAATTTTGACCTCGGAGCTGCCACAGATGTGGATGCTGATAGGGTACTCTTCGCCTCTAAAGGAGAGGTACTCTCTGAGGATCTCATTGGAGCAATATTTGCAGAAAATTTTGGAGCTGAGAAAATCGTTACGCCTATCAACTCATCCTCTCTCATCGAGTTTGTTGCAGAGAAAAGGGGATTTGAGGTTATTTACTGCCCTGTGGGACCTCCCGAAATTGCGGAGGCAATAATTAGAAATAAAGCATCATTTGGATATGAGGAAACGGGAAAATACATATTTCCCCCTTACACCCTCTGGGGAGATTCAATATTGTCCATTGTGAACCTCCTCAAAATTATGGATAGGGAAGGAAGTGATTTGACTGAATTATCCAGGAGGTATCCAAAATTCTATCAAGTGAAGGAAAAGATTCCTGTGGAACGAAAAATTAAGAAAGATCTTGTAAATAAAATAGGAGACTATCTGGAAGAAAACCCTCCCCAAGAGGTTATAAAAATTATAAGAGTGGACGGTGTAAAGATCATCTACCCAGATGGCTGGCTTCTTATAAGAGCCTCTGGCACTGAAGATGTGGTGAGAATTTTCTCCGATGCAAAATCAGTTAAGAGAGCCAGAGAGCTTGTGGAATGGGGTAAAAAATTAACACGAAATTTTATTTCTTCATTTTCTCTCCTGCTAAGGTGAAATATGCCAATAAAGCATCAAGCTGTATTCTCTCATTTGCACCCTCCACTATTCTGAATTCTATCTCTCCAGTTCTGTCAAGAAGCTCCACCTTTAATCTATCCTCTATGGGAAGATCATATATCACGCGATGTATCTGCTTTATTATATCCTCTCCAGATAATCCTAGCTCTACAAGTAGCTTGTTAAGCTTGTTTCTTGCAGCAATAAAATCTCCAGAAAGTGCTTTTTTAACCACACTCTCCACATCCTCCCTTTTTGCAAGTCCAGTGGCCTTATAAACAATGCTTTCATCTATGGTATCCGAAATTGCCGCAGACATCTGCAAAATGTTTATGGCCTTTCGCATATCTCCATTGCATATGTAAACTATGGCATCAAGAGCATCCTCTGTAATATTCTTCCCTTCATTTTTAGCTATGTATCTTAACCTATTTTTTATATCCTCAGCCTTGAGTGGTGAGAAGCGAAAGACCGCACATCTCGACTGGATGGGCTCAATGATCTTGGAAGAATAATTGCAGGATAAAATAAATCTGCAGGTCTTAGAATACATTTCCATGGTTCTTCGCAATGCTGCCTGGGCATCTGGAGTCAGAGCATCCGCCTCATCTAAGAATATTATCTTGAACCCCACATCGTTAGGTGCCGCTGTCCTGGCATATTCCTTTATCTTAGTGCGCACGATACCTATACCCCTCTCATCGCTGGCATTTAATTCATGAAAACTCGCCCTCCAATTCTCCCCAAAAAGCTCGCGAGCTAGAGCTATGGCACATGTAGTTTTCCCTGTACCTGCAGGACCTGCAAATAGAAGATGGGGCATGGTTTTTGTCCTGACATAGGATTTCAATCTCTCTACAATCTCCCTTTGACCAATAACTTCATCCAGATTTCGGGGCCTGTACTTTTCAACCCACACATCTTCCATATATGCCGTATGAATTGACCGATTAAATAATTTTGCCCACGAAGGGGGGCTTTGCCCCCCTCTCTACACCCCCCTAGAAGGGACACTTACGCAGCGTCTTCCCGAAGGGAAGGCTTGCTCGCAACTCCGCTTCGCTCCGTTGCTCGGTTTCCCTCTCTACACCCCCAAGCCCTTTGAAAAAGGGCTTTACCCCAAAAATCTTTCCGGGTAAATGAGCAACGAAGGATGCGAGCAAGCCTCACGATTTTGTGAGACGCTGGCACCCTTTTTAAAGGGGCTTTTGGGATAAACGAGCAACCTTCGGTTGCGAGCAAGCCTCGCTCTGCGAGGCACAGGCACTTTTTAAAAAGGGCTTTAGGGTTGATAAGGGCGCCTTCCCCGCCCTTATTTTCTGTGCATTTTTCCTCAACTCGGAATTCATCCCTCTCTGAGATTGTAGAACGCTCTCTGCACGACCTCGTTCATCGCAGGGTGTATATGCATCGCCCTATACATGGCACCTGCCTGATCCCTCGTATACATGAGATTTATTATCTCCTGAATTAGTACGGATGCCTCTGGCCCAACAATAGTGGCACCTAAAATCCGATATGTCTCACGATCCACAATCACCTTTACATAGTAATCCTTTGCCTTCATGGCAAGACCCATGGCGGTATCCTCATACTTGTACTCCCCAATAAGAATCTCATGCTTCTTCCTCGCCTCCTCCTCACTCATTCCAACGGCTGCAATCTGAGGCTCTGTGAATATGGCATGGGGCACAGCATGATAATTCACCCTCACATTTCTGCCTCCAAACGCATTATAGAATACTATCTCACTCTCATAATTGGCCACATGCTTGAACATATGTTTTCCATTTGTATCTCCGCAGGCCCATATACCTTCCTTGCTTGTGCGCATATACTCATCCGTTATGACCCATCCACGCTCATCCACCCTTATTCCACTTTTTTCCACCTGAGTTTCTCTGTTCCAGGGTGCCCTTCCAGTAGCAATGAGAATCTCGTCCACTTTTATCTCGGTGGTGCCATTTTCCCCCTCCATCGCTACAACTTTCTTTCCCCTGCTTTTTCGCACCTCAGTTGCTCTGTGACCCGTATGGAAATGCATAAATCTTGAGAGTTCTCTTTGTACAAGTCTTCTTGCATCCCTCTCCTCGGTCATGAGTATTTCAGGAAGCATTTCAATAATATGTACCTCGCTTCCCATCATAGCCAGAAAATAACCCAGTTCCAATGCCACATAGCCTCCTCCAATAATGGCAATACTTTTAGGCACATGCTTTAAAGAGTAGAAAAATTCCCGATTGGTGAGATACCCCACATCATCCAGGCCATCAATGGGTGGAATGAATGGTTTTGAACCATTGCAGAGCAATATGGTTTCTCCATATATTTCTTTACCATTCACATCAATTGTATAGTCACCCACAAATTTCCCTGTTGTCTGATAATAATCTATGCGTGGATGGGATTTCAGGCTCCTCTCTATCATTTTACTCTCCTCATCCACATGCCTCTGTACATAGCGAAGTATTGCATCCCCATCTGCCTTTGCCTTTGCATCTATAAAAAACTCCTTAGCACGGTGAAGGGTATACATTATTTGAGCAGGATAAATTAGCATTTTGCTGGGGATACATCCCCTGGTCAGGCATATCCCTCCCGCTTTTTCGTTTTCAATAACTGCCACCTTTATCTTTGGATTGTTTATTAGCGGGGAAACTATGTTCATCGCACTACCCGTTCCGAATGCAATTATGTCGTACTCCTTCATAGGAGAGGGAAATTTAGAATCTCATATATTTATATTGCTCCACAGATATGTGTATTGGAAAAATTTCTGAGAAATATAAATTTTGAAGGAGTGAAAATAGATATTCCAAGGTTCATAAAAAAGCAAAAATATATATTTGCGAAAAACAATATCCTCTACATGCCCGCCAGCAGAATTAAGGTTGTGGGAGATATAGGAGATCTCATTTCAGTTTTTCATGCCTGTGATACGGAGGTTAAGAAAAAGGTATTCACGGAGCTTACAAAAAGGTGGTGCACTGTAGAGGATATCGAAACTCTATATGGGAAAAAGGGTGTGGAAGCTTTAAAGTATCTGGAGAAGGTAAAGCTTGTAGAGAGTCAGTGGGTCACCACCGAAAAGGGTGTGGTAAAGGCATATCACACCTACTATGATCTCTTTCAGATAAATTTATCTTTACCTATTGCAGAGGCCGCTGAAGTCATAAGAGTTATAACTATGAAGGATGATGAGTTTCGTATGTGGGAAAATAAAATACTTGAGGTAATAGGTGAATCGGGAGGGATATTCATAGGAGATCTTGTAGAAAAATTGGGTATCTCACAAACAATGTTGAGAGCGCTGGTGAAGAGAAGCACAAAACTGGATATAAAGGGGATGAGGGTTGAGGTGATATGAAGTGCTATTTGAGAGATTTATATGGGAGGAGGAATATCTTGGTCTAATTTCAGGTATAAGCTTTGTGTTGATAGGCGTTTTTGCATATGCTATCTATTTGCTATCGGTATCCTACATCATTCTTGGACTGATTACAGGAGCTATGTGCACCTCCGCCCTCACAGCCCTTATGTTTCAGCTACCACGAATAAAAGAAGTAAAGCCAGGGGTAAGCACATTTGCAGGAGGTCTACTTCTAGGTGTAACGGTTCTTATCTGGGCGATTGTTTCATCACTCACTTCCGGAGAGTTTCTCAGGAGAGTGGAGCTCTCGGGAATTGCTGGGATTCTAGCTATCTTGTCCTTCTTTGCCGTTGGATTCCTCATTCTAGCGTTGTACCCTCCTGGGATGAGAGGTCTCAGCAACGCACATGTTGCACCTTCCAGAGAGGAGAGAAAAAAGGAGAAAAAAGATGATATAGAGGATATTATTGAGAGACTATGATAGCTGTGTTAAGACTGGGCCACAGGGCAACCAGGGATAAGAGAATAACAACCCATATATGTCTGGTGGCAAGGGCATTTGGAGCTGATGGAATAATCATTGCAGGAGATAGGGATGAAAAGATAGAGAGAAGCGTTAAAGATGTTGTAGAAAGATGGGGTGGACCATTTTTTGTAGAATATACTAACAGTTGGAAAAATACTATTAAAAAATGGAATGGAATTAAGGTACATCTCACCATGTACGGAATTCCGGTGGATGATGCTATAGAAAAAATTCCCAAGGATCGGGATATGCTAATAATTGTGGGAGCAGAAAAAGTGCCCCGGGAAGTTTATGAGCTTGCAGATTTTAACATAGCCATAGGAAACCAGCCACATAGTGAGGTTGCAGCTCTGGCCATTTTCCTGGACAGGTACTTTGGAGGTAGTGAGTTTTCCAAGGAGTTCAAGGATGCAAAAATAAAAATTATACCCCAGGAGAGGGGAAAGAA
>JAGGTO010000112.1 GCA_021163705.1 Thermoplasmata archaeon
GCAATAAATGTACCGAGAATGGAGAAGAATACACCGAGCACAATGCTTTTTGTTGTAGACTTTTTGAGAAGATTTTCATGTGCGCTAATGGATTTCTTTGTGAGGATCTCTAAGCTTAGGATGGGAAGGATGAAGGACATGACCGGGTGCCAGAAGAACACAAGGATGGGAAACTCTGGAAATGCGAGTCCTGCGAATGTGCCAAATCCAGGGGATGTGGATTCCATGTAGCCTGCCCATAGCACTTTAGTAATCCACGATTCGTACAGTGCGAAACACATTCCTAGAAGATACAGATGCTCGATTTTAACTCTCCCCGTTTTTACCCCTATGGCAAAGAGGAATAGGAGATGCATAAGGTACAGGGGATATGTGAAGAGAACTCCTGCGGGATTTAAGAACCAGGTTGTTGATGCTCCAGATACGACTTCACCAAAGAACATACTGAGACTTCCCACAAGAAGTATAGGAAAGATGAAGTTAGATAGAAGATTCTTCATTTTCTATCATTCGCCAGGCGAGATTTTCTACATGTGACATCATTTTTTCCATCATATTGAGTGTGCCCTCATGCGATGTATTTCTATCTACATAATTTACAACTATGCATACAGGCTGATAGCATAACCCAATTTCCTTTGCCAGTTTTGCCTCGGGAGCTACGGTCATGCCCACGACATCTGCACCCAAAATTCGAAGCATATTTGCCTCAGCTGCCGTTTCAAACTGTGGTCCTTTCATCGTCGCATATGTTCCGCCTGTTGGTATTCCCGCCACTCTGTGAATTTTCTCCCGCAACTCCTTGCAGAATGGCTCGTACATATTCACATGGTATGGTTTTTCATTATGATATGTCCATACCCTGTGCGTGAAATCCAGAAGATTCTCAGGCAGAATAAGGGTGCCTGGGGGAATATCCTCCCTCAGAGAACCCACAGAACTTACCGCAATGATGTTCTTTATTTCCAGCATATGGAAAGCCATGATATTTGCGTGATGATTTATTATATGGGGTGGCACAGGGGGATATCCATGGCGAGATAGAAATGCAAAATTCTCACCTATAAGCATTTTCACCCTACCGTAGGGGGTGTCAATCCATCTCTCCGTCCCCTTCAACCTATTTACTCCGGAATATAGTCCGCTGCCACCTATAAATCCAATCATTCTCTCAACTCCCCCAGAGTTGTTACCCTCTCTGCAAAGGCATTGTGCTTGTGGATGCTCTCCTCACTCTCACTGCGCACAACTACTATAACATCATCCGGCAAATAGCTGTATTTCTCGAGAATCCTATGAAGAATCTCTCTCACAACATCCTCCACAAATTTTGGATTCTCATGTGCTTTCATCACAACCTCCCCCTCATCCCTTCTTTTCAGAATCTCATAGGTGGGGGTGGACATGGATTCCTCAATTATATCTACCAAATCATTTGCCTCCACATCGTAGCCCTCTGGCACTTCAATCATCACAGTTGCAATATTTCTCTGGTTATGTGTTGGCACAGGGATCTTCTCTATTATTTCATCATCAAGTCGCTCCCTGAGCATCGCTCTTACAGTTTCCATTGCACAAGGACAAGCAGTCATGCCCACGACCTCAACGCCAACCATCTTTTTTACACCATTCTCATCCATTCTGGCACTACCAAGAAGTTTGTATCTTTCAACAGTCTTTCTTCCCAGAGGTGTTTTTCTTTCTAGAAAATAATCTGCTTTGAGATGCACCTCCGCATATCTTGCATACTCGTGCCTTTCTTTCACCTTTCTTACTATCCTACTGGCCAGATTTTCTATGCCTGTACATGGTCGGGATATACTCTCTTCCACAATTTCGGATATCACTTCTATGTTGCGGGACATATCTGAACCTTTCTTGGAGGGTGGTAAATCAACGAATATATCAATTGTTGTCACGAGAGTAATTGTTCTGTCTCCTCTCTTAACAAATATGGGCTTTACCACATTCTTCACACCTACACGGGTTATTTTGAATCTCCTTTCTGGCTTGAGGGCCTGAATATCGGGATACATAATCTGGACATTGTGCACAGGAATAAAAAGATTTTTTTAATGAATGCAATTTAAGGAGCATGAAAATTTATCATGCAAAATCTTCTGGTAATGATTTGTTTAAAGCTCTGTTGAGCGTTAATGTGGGCTGGAGCCACGAGCACCCGGGAAAAAGAGGCATTTCACATTTTCTCGAACATGCGATTTTTCTGGGCAATGAAAAGTACTCGGAGCCGGATAGAGAAACTGCAAAATATGGGGTAGTGTTGAATGGAGAGACTTTGGAAGATAGAACCGTGTTCTTCTTTACTGGCATGAAGGAGGATGCCTCAAGGGTTCTTGAGATTCTTCTGTCATTGGTATTCAAACCCTCTTTTCCTGAGGATAAGGTGCAGGAGGAGAAAATGAGCAAGATTATTCCTGCAGTGGTTAAGGAGAGTGATTACTATCCATGGGAACTGGCATTTGAGTGGGCTCGAAATCTGATTTTCAACTGGGATTTCAGGTACAGCATGGGCACGGAGGAGGAGTTAAAAAATATGGGGGTTGAGGATCTTCGGGATTGGCACAAGAGGTATTATCATGCCGAAAACACCTTGCTGCTGCTCACAGAGCCCGTACATTTTGAGGATTTGGAGATTCCAGAGAGGGGTGAGATGCCCCGGAGGCAGCTGGTGAATCATAAGAAAAAGGAGGTCATCATAGAGAGGGGTCTGAAAAATGCCGAAATTGTGTGCGGTTTCCCTCTGGAAAACTATGACATAAGGGCTCTTTTACTCTCCACAATTCTTGGCAACAATCCAACATCGTTGCTCTGGCAGGCATTTCATAGAGAGGCGTATATGGTTGACTCCCGTGTTGAATGGCATGGCAATGGTGGACTGTTCTTCTATCTGGGCGCAAATACCAGAAATTTTAAGAATATGCAAAGAAAGTTCGAAAGATTCCTTCAGGAGCTGAAAATTTCACGGGAGAATGTGGAAACGACAAAAAAGATTCTCGCCGTGGAACTTCTGGAGATGGAAAGAAGTCCGAAGGGACTTTATGGTCTGCTGAAACTATGTTCCTCGCAGAATTTGAAAAGCTTTGCCGAAATTCTCCAAAGTATAAAAGGTATAGCGGTGGAAGATTTGAGAGATTA
>JAGGTO010000074.1 GCA_021163705.1 Thermoplasmata archaeon
TTATGCCTGAAGCCACTCCGTATAAGGCCCATCCCCATGACAACATTATTCCATTCCATGCTGCCCCTACAAAGGAAAGTATTCCAATCACAAGTGCAAGTATCTTAGAAATCCTTAGAAGATCCAAACTTGTTCTAACTTTGGATGATTCTCCAATTGCCGGTGGTGTCCCTTCCATATTAACTACATCCAGTAGGGCTATTTAATAATTTCTAATAATTTCCTCTAACCTCCCTTATCTCTTTGGCATATATTCTTACGATATCCCTGGCAAGTGCTCCTCCCCTCACAATAAATCTGTCTTTTACCTTGATCTTGTGGATCACCGCATGATGCCCCTCAAACTCTATTATGTCACCGATGTAAAATTCCTCATCGGGATGTGAGGTAATCTCATGAGCCACCGTTTTGCTTCCCCTGTTTATTGAAATTTTCACCACAACCTTATCAAATCTTTTTACCCATAGTGTATCAATATCCTTAACCTTTGCCCTTGAAACTCTCTTTCCTCCACTATCAATTGCGGTTATCTGCGAATTTATATTATTTATTGATATCTCATCACCTACTGCTAAAATATCCTCCTCCAGCTTCAAAATTTTTTTCACCTCACTTTTGTCTCTCCAGCTCCATATTACCTTCACTTCCTTCATTTTCTCCTCCTCTACATATTTCTTATATACATACCCGCAATTGCTGCATTTTAGGGTGTACTCTATCCCATTTTTCATACTCCGCATGGATAGGATTCTGTGGTCAGTTTCCTTGTTACAATTGGGACAAATAAGCTTCATACATCCCTAATTTACTTTATCTTTCTAAAATTTTTCCTTTATATGATGCAAGATAGCATAAATTATAAATAGGTTTACTAAATATTATACATCATGGCTGGGGAAAAAGATACTAATAAATATGGATTGATGGAAGTGGTAAAGGTTTCAGAGACAAAGAATGGACAGTTCAGGATTACATTGAAAAAGAGAATTGCTCAAGAATTGAACATAAGAGGTACAGATTATCTAGTATTTCTAAAGAATGACAAAGGCGAGATTGTGGTTAAAAAGCTCAAACTCAAGGATATGCACCTGGAGTAAAATAGAGCTGCAATTTTTCACTTTTGTTTCATTTTTTTGAATAAATATTCTTTTTTTATGAGTAAATTGCTTATATAACATTGAAATGAAGTTTTTGTGCTGAGGAAATACCTTGAGGAACTCGGAATCTCACAAAAGAATATCGAAAAGATAGAGAGATCCTACACAAGTGTGGAGGAATTTTTAAAGGATAGTGATGAAAGTATATCCAAGCTTCTTGATATTGATAAAAAAGAAGTTGAAGCACTTAAGAAAAAACTCTCTCAAAGGATCTCTGGTGGAAAATTAATTGAAGATTTTCTTAAAAGGTGGGGAAAGGTTACCTCTCAAAATGATGCAAGGAGAGCCTATGAGGAATACACTAAATTGGGAGAGCTATATCCAAATTCCCCTGCCATATGGGCCATAAAAGCCCAGCTTCTGGAAAAAATGAATAGATTAAAAGAGGCAAGAAAAGCCTATGAGAAAGCACATTATCTTTATCTTCAAAGAGGAGAAATTCCTCCACCAGAACTTGAAAATAAGATAAGGGAATTAAAATCAGGTAAACATCCTATTCTGAGAGTGGAGGAAAGAGTATCCTTCCATAATGGGATGATAAATGGGTTTAAAAATGGGCTGGTAAATGGAACTGGTTTGATAAATGGAATTAAAGGTGGTGCTCCTTCTCCCCGGGAGAGGAAAAATCCATGGAGATTTATGG
Organism: Thermoplasmata archaeon; assembly: GCA_021163705.1. Lineage (GTDB taxonomy): Archaea > Thermoplasmatota > Thermoplasmata > Thermoplasmatales > Aciduliprofundaceae > S014-41. The sequence continues at coordinate 1,801 of JAGGTO010000074.1, forward strand.
TATCAATTGCCATAATACTTCTAATAATCTTTGCTCCACTGCTCACCACAACCTTTCTCCTCCACAAGGAATATATTTATCAGGTGGATGGGAATTTCCAGGAATGGAGAGTTGAAATCCCATATTACTCTCTTCAAAAAGCTTCAAAGGATATAAACATAGAATATGTGAAGTTTCATCCTGCGGATAATGGCATTTATTTTTATATAAAAACGATGAGTAAAAAGGCATTTCTAAATTCCACAGGAATCTATATCTTCATAGATACAGATAATTCCACCTCAACAGGATACCTTGTGGGAGGTACAGGAGCAGATTATATGGCAGAACTTTATGGATGGAATTCTACTCTGAGGGGGAAAAATCTATACTTCTTCAATTCTACGCATCAGGAAGAATTCTCTGGGTTTCACCAGATTTCTTCCATAGCCGCAATTCTTGAAGGAAATAATATTGAGGGTTTCATGAAGATCCCATCTTCTAATTTCCGGGCAATTGTTATCTCCTCTGATTATGCTTTTTCAGAGGATATTGTACCCTGTCCCTTCTATGGAAAACCGGGAATAATAGTGAAGGAAGGCAGCTCACAATATGTGCTTCCTCCATACAAACTCTCACCTCTCGTGAAGATTCACATCTTGGGTGATTCAAAAATTCATTCCTTGACCTTCAAAATTTATGGAAATGCACCCCCCTCTCACATGAAATTTTATCTTTATCTTGATAATGGCAATGATATTCTGGATGAAGAGGATATCTTGGTTTCTTCAATGCCACAAATTCTCAATAGCAAGCTTATATTTTCCAATTTAAATCTAACAGTTTCCAATTCCACATTATTTGTTGGTGTAATTCCTGATTCTTCACCGGAGAAAACTTTAATGGTGAAAATAGAGGAGATAGAAGCTGATGCACCATATTTCATAGATAATCAAATTCTCCAGGCTGCCTATATTGAGAAGATACCGTCTGTACCCAAAATTGATGGATGTTTCCTGGACTGGAAAAATGTAAAAAAAGATGCCCCCAGAGATGTTCAGCTCGTTGGAAAGATAAATGCCATAGACCCCAACATAGATCTCCTCAATTACTCTGCATACGATGAAAATAATTCTCTTCTCATCTATCTTCAGGTGAGGGGCAAACTCCTGGGAGGCACGGATATTCCCACCATAAAAATACCTACGCCTCCGGATAGCGATAGGGATACTGTACCAGATAAATTTGATCTCTATCCTCATGATTTCAATAACGATGGAGTTCCTGATAATGAAAGTTATGTGATGATTAACGGAATAAAATACCCCGATGTTGATGGAGATAGTATTCCCGATTATCCTGAGGGAAACGATATGTGGCTAAATACCACGATTCCATCCAACTTCCCCAAGCCCTATGCTGGGAGACATGTTAGGATTTACATAGGACCGGTACCTCACAGGAAAATTTACGGTACAGATACCATTAATATATACATAGATGCAGATGGAGACAAAACTACTGGATTCTCCTTACCCCAGTATCCCTTTGGGGCTGAGTATAAGATAGAGCTTGTTGGAAGGGAGGGCCAGATTTTGAATTCCTCCATTTACCAATACCACAATGGTAACTGGATTATGGTGAGAAATTTAGACTCCCAATATTATGCCATAGGGTATCATGCCATAGAACTCTCTTCTGTCGTGAGTGGAAAGAATATTATGATCACCATCTCCAACTGGAGAGGAGACAGGGATGCTAGTGATGAA
>JAGGTO010000103.1 GCA_021163705.1 Thermoplasmata archaeon
GCACCTTTTCCAAAGGGGCTTTAACAGCCGGCCGCTCCAGCCAACTAAGCTACGGCGGCACAATTTGGTGTAATAAAAAGCAATATTTAAATTTTCACTTCCAGTAGGGCTCGCGTCTCATAATGGCCTCCACAAACAATTTCTTCAACTCTTTCTCACTTGCTCCATTTCTCATAGGAGTGAGAATATCCACAAGGTTATCATTTCTCAAAAGACATGGTTTGAGTTTGCCATCACTCGTGAGTCTTATTCTTGTGCAGTATTTGCAGAACTCGCTGTTGTGCATGGGCCTCACGATCTCCACCTCTGCTCTTTTGCCATTAAACTGAAAGATGAACCTCTTTCTTCTATGCAGCTCATTGTATTCCACCCTTTCAGCAATCTTTTCAAAATGCTCCTCCAGAAACTTTGGATTAACATGGTATCTTCTGAAAAATGATGTATACTCTTTCTCAACGGGAACCTCAAGCTCAATTATCTGAAGAATACTGCGTGAATCAGCAGAGAAGCGAATCATATCCTCGATTTCATCATCGTTTATCCCCCGAAGGAGAACCATGTTCAGCTTAACAGGATACAGGCCTGCATCCACGGCTGCATATACCCCCTCAATTGCATCCTTCAATAAATCTAGACCTGTTATTCTCTCATACTTCTCTCTACTGAGTGTATCCAGGCTTATATTCACCCTCATCAGACCAGCATCTTTAAGTTCATATGCATACTTTCTCAGCAATGTTCCATTGGTGGTTAGGGATACATCTCTATCCATAATAGGCGAGGCTCTCCTTATTATATCTACCATATCATTCCTCACAAGGGGCTCGCCCCCCGTGAATTTTACCTTTCTTATATCAAGCTCACGGGCAATTTTGAGAATTCTTTCAATTTCCTCAGAGGTCATCTCTTTAGTGTGTCTATGCCATTCCCCTTCCTTATGGCAGTAGAAGCAGCGAAGATTGCAATCCTCGGTTACAGACACACGAATGCTCTTCACAGGTCTTCCAAATCTATCTTTCACGATATACCTGATAGAGCATAACGATATAAAAGTTTTGAAAAATAAAAAAAGTAAGGATTATTCTTTTTTAAGGTGTACATCCATCTGTGGGAATGGAATCTCAATTCCCTCCTTTTCATACGCTTCATATATAGCCTTTGTTATCTCGCCCTTAACTGTCCAATAGTCAGCAGTTTTCGCCCATGCTCTAAGCTGCAGATTTATAGAAGAATCAGCAAGCTCAGTTATGGCTACAGAAGGCTCTGGATCATCTAGCACAAGAGAATGTTTCTTCATGACATCAATGGCTATCTTCACCGCCTTATCTAAATCTGTGCCGTAGGCAACACCCACATTCACATCCACCCTTCTAATGTTCATTCTTGTATAATTTACTATTGGGCTTCCCCATATGAGTTTATTGGGTATGGTGATGGATGTATTATCAAAGGTAAGGAGATGTGTGGACATGATTCCAATTCCAACGATTTTTCCTGTATAACCCTGCACAGACACAACATCCCCTTTATCGAAGGGCCTGGTTAATGCTAGCCAGAATCCGCTTGCAAGATTGGTGACCGTATCCTGCATTCCAAAGCCCAAGATTAAGCCAAGTATGGCAGATAGTCCGAGAACTATGGAGCTCATATCGTATCCGAGTGCAGTTAGAGCCAGAAGAAAAACCAGAATATAGAGGAGAATGGAGGTCACTCTCACTATGAACTCTGAAAGAATTGGTGGTAGCTTTGTTCTCTGAAAACTCTTTTTCAACAGCAAGATGATGATCTTCACAACTACATAGCCGACCACTAAAATTACAATAAACCATACTATTTGCATCAGGGAAAGCCCTATATAGGGCAAGGGTTTCTCAACTTGCATACATCTCTACCTCAGGTAGTTATGAGTACACCCTTATAAATACTTTCCCATAACTTATTTAACTCTCATTCCTATACCTTTTCATGGCCTACATTCATGTTTATACGGGAAATGGAAAGGGTAAGACCACAGCTGCCTTTGGCCTTGCAATGCGTGCTGCTGGCAGGGGGAAGAAGGTATGTATAATTCAGTTTATGAAGCCTGATAAAGGATATGGAGAGCAGGTATCTGCTAGAAAATTAGGAATAGAAGTTCACGCGTTTGGAAGCAACAGATTTGTGAACAAAAATAATCCTGCCAGGGAAGATATCGAAAGGGCAAAAAAAGCTCTGAATTTTGCCAAGGAGAAGCTAAGGGAGAATTATGATCTCATAATCCTGGATGAAATAAATGTTGCTCTTGATTTTAATCTTATTTCCTTGGAGGATGTTCTTTCTCTAATATCGATGCTCCCGGAGAGAACTGAGCTTGTTTTAACGGGAAGATACGCAAAGGAAGAGATAATAGAGAGGGCAGACCTGGTAACAGAGATGAGAGAGGTGAAACATTATTATAGGAAGGGAGTTATGGCCAGAGAAGGCATAGAATACTGAGGTGATAGAAATGAGGGAGATTCTTCAAAAATTGGTGAAGAAATTCAACGAGAAAGAGGATGAGAGAAAAGAGAAAATAAAAGATCTTGAGAGAAGGATCGTAATAAAGTTCAGCGATGATGGCACCTATTATATGGATCTGAAGAATGGTAGATTGAGCGATGTTATGGAAGGTGATGTTTCTGGAGATATCATAGCGGAGTTATCCACAGAAACATTTAAAAAGATATTAGACAAGGAAGAGGATGCTCTCACTGCCTATATAACCAAGAAAATAAAGATAAAAGCCAGGCTGATGGATAAGCTTCTTCTCTCCGAGCTGCTCAGATGATGACATCTGTTCCCACATTTTGCAATTTTGTCCTACATTTTTATCCTTATGTCATATTTTGTCATACAATTGATGGCAGGTTCCATGTAATATTCAGTAGAATTCTTAGTTTGTATGAATTTGTAAAATTAATTTTGTCATAAAAATAAAATTAAAATTTACAACTTTAGAAAAGTTTATATACTTCAATGTACATATCTTCTTTACCAAATGGGCAAAGGGTGTATAGATGAGTGGTACAAGATTAACAATAAGGCTGTCAGACGTTGAGCTTGATGAAATTGATGATTTTATTGCAAGACATCCAGAGTACAGGAATCGCTCAGAGTTCATAAGAAGGGCGCTTATGGAATATATTAAGATGGCTGACAGGGGACTGTTAAGAGAGAAGGGATTGAAGGTGGAGATGGAAGACAGAATACTGCAAATTCTTGAGGACTATGTGGATTACAAGTACTTCAAGGACATGAGTGATTTGATAACCTATGTTTTAAGAATCATAACATCAAATGGAGAACTTGCAAGAATATTGAAGGCATACACCCAGGGTTTATCCTCCCTGAGACTGAGCGAGGAGGAGAAGCAAAAAAGCCCTTTGCCTTGATTGCGTGATGAAGGTCAGAAGGTGATGGGATATGCCCGAGATGGATAGGATAAAGAGAAATGTAGAGGAGCTTCTCATTGAAGAATTCGGAATAAAGCCAGATGTGAGAGTATTTGCATTTGGTGGAGGCGCAGGTAGAGTTGCAAGTTATATTTACAGAAAGGGTATTGAAGGTGCAAAGATAATAGCCATAAACGCAGATGAGAGAGGATTAGAGAGCGTTGAAGTGGATAAAAAGATGCTTCTGGGCAAAGATGTGCTGGGCGAACATGAGGATACCAATGGTGAGATGAAGGTGGCTGAGTATATAATAAATAGAAGCAGGGCATGGATTCTGGAGGAGGCAAAAAATGCAGATGTTGTAATTCTTCTTGCCTCTCTTGGTGGAGGTATGGGCAGCGGAGGCCTTCTTGAAACTCTCAGAATTCTGAAAGAACAGACAAACAAGATAGTAATAACAATAGCGATACTTCCGCTTTCCATAGAGAAAGAGAGAAGGGAGAGAGCGATGAATATCAAAGAAAAAATTGAGAGCTATTCCACCAAGAGCATATTTGTTGATAGCGACATAATACTCTCATATCCAAAGATCCCTGTGACCAGAGCTTATGAGATTCTCTATGATGAAATATACAACTTCATAGCCAGGATAACCAATATAACTAGGATCGAAATAGAGAAGAAATTCAGGGAGATATATCTGAAGGACATGGATGCCATAGTTGAGGAGGCATACAGAGACATACTTATTGCTGCATAATCAAATCTTTATATTTTTTTGTTTTTGGTAATTTCCAGACCTTTTCTCGTATGTCTTCTCCACGGGTGATGATAGCTTGAAGAAGCATAGCTGGGCAAATTTATCGCCAACTCTCATCTCTATTTTCTCAGAGGCAAATGCTCCCATGGTTAGGATGCCTTCAAATCCTGCATCCACAAGCCCGAAGGATGCAAGTACGCCTCTCCTGGCCCACCTGCTCTTTATCCATATCTGGGCCGCATATTCATCCCCCATCTTTATGTATTCCCTGCTTCCCACAAGGAAACGGGTGAGGGGAGGGATCTCTAATTTTCCTTCCTTTATGTGAATCTCTCGTGAGGGGAGCATGATTTCACCGATGGTTAGATCATAACCATTAGGGGTTAGATTTTCCTCCCTGAAACCTTCAATCACTATCTCCCCCTTCTCCATTGCCTTCAGAATATCCCTGTCAGAGAGCATGGAAAGGCATTGAAATCACACCTAAAAATTTTTTTATAGCGAGCCATATAGCTTCAAGAAGATTTATATAGATTAAAATGATTTCTATTTATGGAATCGCGAAAAATTCAGCTTACCGGTGGCTCGTCCTATATAGTTTCTCTTCCCAAGTGGTGGGTTGAGAGAAGCGGGTTGAAGAAGAATGACGCCGTGAATATTGTTCCCCGAGAGGATGGCTCTCTCATTCTCTTTCCGGGAAATGTGAAGCGTCTCAGGGAGAAGTGCAAGGTAATCCATATAAGCAATGATGCTGAATCTCCGTGGCTTCTCCGAATATTGGTAGGTACATATATGGCAGGATTCTCAGAAATTCGTATTAAATCAAGGCTTCCTCTGCAGCCATTTATGAAAAGGGAGATAAGGAAATTCACAAAGATAGCCATAGGTGTGGAGATAGTGGAAGAGAGGGAGAATGAGGTAATAATAAAGGACCTCTTGAATCCTGTGGAGATACCCATTCTGAAAGGTTTGAGAAGAATGTATGAGATATCTACAGAGATGCACAAGCATGCACTTCTTGCATTCCAAACCAAGGATTTTGAGCTTGTGGAGGATGTAATTGCCCGAGATTCAGAGGTAGATAGACTTTATTGGCTAATTGCCAGGCAGTACCATATGATAAGGGAACATATAATTTCAGAGGAGGAAACTGGTATGAGCTCATCCCTGGCGCTTCATAGCTTTCTGCTCAGCAGATATATGGAAAGAATAGGGGACCATGGAGTGAGAATGGCAAAGAGCATAAGAGTTTTGATGGAAAGAGGATATGATGATGAAAAAGCTGTGAACTACATTGAAAAGGCACAGAACTACGCTCTATCAATCTATGAAAGTTCCATGGAGAGTTTCTTCTCCAAAAGCCTGGAACAGGCCAATAGTACGATAGAGCATGTGGACAGGCTTATACCCATGTGCAAGGATATATTATCATTTGCCAACCGGACAGAGGCGCCCTTTGCAGTATCCCTTGCCTACATCTCAGAGAGTATAAGGAGAGTGGGAGAGTATGCGGCAGATATTGCCGAAGATACCATAAACTATATAATGGAAAATAAAAAGGAGAATAAAGTTTAGCCTCTCTCTCTGCTCTTCAATCTTCTCATGTAGAATTTTACACCTCCATATTCTATCTCCATTAACTCACCCTCTCGGATCATATTTTCCACAGTATCCCAGCTCTCTCCAGCTTTTTTTAAGAGGGTTTCTACAGCCTCTCTGCGCATTGGATGCACCGCAGTTATGGATAGTATATCTTCTCTCAAATTTCCGGTAAATGCAAAGGCATTCCCCTCATATCCCACCAGAAGCTCCACCCTCTCTTCTCCTATATACTCAGAGAATATGGCATGGGCCTTGAGAATCAAATTTTCACTCGCAGGCTTGACCCATTTCTCCCAGGGAGGGCGGGTAGGTACAGCTATATAGCTCTTATCAGGATTCAACTTCTTTAAAAATTTGCCCATGTTTTCAAGCTCATTCCCATAGGTTATTCCATCCAGGAGCATGGTCTCTGTAACCACCTTCCCTCGGAAATTTTTCCTCAGCTCGAGCATGCCCTCAAGAATTTCAGGGAGCTTCAAGCTCTTATGAGGTCTATCTATCCTCCTCCAGAGTTCTTCGGTAACGGCATCCAATTTAAGGGATATGAAATCAAGAGAGAGTAACTCCTCTCTTAAATCTTCCATCCAGAGAAGGGATGCATTGGTGAGTATGGCCACAGGGTATCCCAGATCCTTTAGCATCTCTATCTCCCTTCCCAGATTTATATCAAGGGTAGGCTCCCCATCGGGAACAAATGTAATGTAATCTATTTTCTCATCTCTATTTTCCGCCTCCCTTATTTTCTTTTCCACTTCCTCTAAAATTTTTCTGGGCTCATAGAACTCTCTCCTCTCAATCTCCATCTTGAGAGTTCTACCTATCTGGCAGTATACACAGGCGTATGTACAAATTTTATCCGGGATATTATTTACTCCCAGACTTTTTCCCAGTCTGCGGGAAGGTACGGGACCAAAGGCAATTGAGGTCATATATCATCTATTGAGTGATGAGTTATAATGTTTTCTTCCCACATGTGTGCAGAAAAATTAAAATGAGGAAATATGATATCTCCAATATGGTAAAAAGCCTGAGGCTCACCGTTATAAACGATAATGTTGGTACGGAAGGCCTTAAAAATGACTGGGGATGGAGTGTGCTTCTTGAATCCGAGAAGTGGAGAATACTGTTCGATGCGGATACAGAGCCAGAGGTTATTGAGCACAATGACAGGGTTATGGGGCTGAATCTCAAAAATCTTGACTACGGTTTTCTGAGCCACTATCATGGGGATCACTATGGGGGCTTTCAATATATAGGAAAAATAACCCAGAATCTGAGGGTATTCACACCTCCAAGCTCTTATAAAATTCTTGAAAAATGGAATCTGGATGTTGTAGAGGTTGAGAAACCGATGAAGCTTATGGATGATGTATGGTCCACAGGTCCAATGGGCTTTGTTAGAGAGCAGGCCCTCGGGATTAAGGTGGATTCCCTTGGTCTGATAGTTATTGTAGGATGCAGTCATCCCGGTGTTGATAGCCTGGCCTATAAGCTTAAGATTTTGAGCGGTGAGGATGTGTATTTAACCATTGGAGGCTTTCATTCCCCCTCCAAAAGAAGACTGGATAATCTCGCGAAGATAAGCAAGTATATAACTCCAGCGCACTGCAGTGGAGAGGAGGCAAAAAATTATGTGAAGAGTAAATACAGGGAGAAATTTATTGAGGTACGAACGGGCAGCAAGATAACCTTGCCATAATCCCGGAGTTTAATAGGAAAAATATTAATCATGCTTTATCATTTCTCACCATGCTCTATTATCAAGAGCCCTACAGAAAAGAGGTGGAAGTAAAAATTCTCAAAAGGGAAGGAAACAGGTATCTTCTGAGCGATACCATCCTCTATCCCGGTGGCGGGGGGCAGCCTGCAGACAGGGGTTATGCGATATGCTCAAATGGAAAATTCGAAATGAGGCATATGGGCAATCTCTGGCATGAGATAGGTGGAGATTGCAGAGATGAAAAAATAAAAATAATTCTGGACTGGGAGTATCGCTACTATCTCATGCGCTCGCATACTGCGGAGCATGCGTTTTTCAGAATTCTAGAAAACGAGGGTGCAAGGATGGGCAAAGTTGCCCTTGGAGAGATATCTTCCATAATTTTCGAGGGAGATGTGAGTCTTGAGGATATAATGGAAGCTGAGAGAAAAGTTAGGAATATGATAAAAGAAGGCCGCAAGGTAAGGGCATTCTGGATTGATAAAAAAGAGGTGAGAAATTACCCTCAGCTGAGAATAAAGATTGAGAGAATAAAGGATGACAGGATAAGAATCGTGGAAATTGAAGATCATGATCTATCGGCATGCAAGGGGGTGCATGTAAGAAATCTGAGTGAAATAGAGGATTTCTGTGTAGTGGGAGTGAGACTGGGAAAAAAGAAGGAGGTGAAATTCGTCGTAGGCGAGATGGCCAGGGAGAAACATTTTGAATATTCCCAAAAGTTGAGAAAGCTCATGTGGGAGAGAAATCAGAGTATGGATAGCATTGAGAGTTACATAGGCAATCTTGAGCGAGAAAATGTGGAGCTCAATGAATTTGCGAAAAGGATAAGCAATGTGGTGGATTTTCAGATAGAGCAATGTGGTGAGTTAAAAATATATTCTCTTTATCTCCCCTTCGGGGATTACAAAGTTCTCCAGAGAAGAGCAATGGAGATAGCCAATCAAGAGGATGCCGTGATTTTTTATGGGCTGGGAGAGAAGAGCGTGGTATGTGTTGCCTACAATTCAAGGTATCAATGGGTGAAGGATGAATTTCTCAAGTTGCTTAGGATGCGAGGAGGCAGAGGCGGAGGAAAGGGAAATTTTGTGAGTGGTAGCGATAGAGATCCTGAAAGTTTTGTCCAAGAGGCAAAAAAGATTATATGTGATAAGCTCATACAACTGGACGGTGGTGAAAATGGAGCTCATTGAATTGATTAAGGAGCTTGTGATGGTTCCAGGTGTGAGTGGTTTTGAGGAACCAATCAGAAGATACTTACTGGAAAAATTAAAAGATGTGGAGCCCCGTATGGATTCTGTAGGAAACCTCTATGTCACCCTGGGAGAAGGTGAGAAGAGCATCGCTTTCATGGCTCATATGGATGAGATAGGTTTTGTAACAACGCACATAGAAGATGAAGGCTACCTACGTTTCTCTCCCATTGGAGGTGTGGATGATAGAATGCTATACGGGAGGCTAGTGGAGATATTTACAGATAGGGGGATAATTCATGGAGTTATAGGTCTCATACCTCCCCATCTGAGCACTGCGGAGGATAGAAAGAAATTACCCACTTGGAAAGATCTGGCAATAGATGTTGGAGCAAGAGACAAGAAAGATGCCATGGATATGGGTCTCCGCCCCATACAACCGGGTAGATGGAAAAAGGATTTTGCAATTCTTGGAAAATACATAGTCACGAGAGGCATAGATGATCGGGTTGGATGTGCAATACTTCTCGCATTGCTTGAAAGATTGAGAGAAAAGAAGTTGAATAAAAAAGTCACATTGATATGGACCATTCAAGAAGAGACAGGATTAAGAGGAGCTGATGCAATTTCAGCTAAGATGCAATTTGATGAAGTCTATGCCATTGACACAATGACATCGGGAGCCATGCCAGGAGTGCCATACCATCTAAGTCCCGTAAAACCTGGAGAGGGCCCTGCAATAAGATTCATAGATCGCCGTGGAATCTCCTCCGGCTTTTTAAAAGATAAAGTAGTGGATATCGCTAAGCAGCATGGTATACCTATTCAACTTTCAATAACTGGAGGGTCCACAGATGCAGCGGCTGTATTCAACCATGGCATAAGAGCCTTACCAATATGTATCCCTGTAAAATATACCCACAGTCCCGTGGAAATGAGCCATATAGGAGATATAAAAAATACGATAGAGCTTCTGGAAAAAATAGCAGAGGCCTAAAGGGCCTCCTTTATAACCTTTGCAAGTCTTTTTATTCCCTCCTCTATCTGTTCATTTGTGGGATAGGTGAAATTCAATCTCATTGTATTTCTGTGATCTCTGTGGGGATAGAAGGCTGCTCCAATCACATATACCACCTTATTTTCAATGGCCTTCTGGAGTAGCTCTCCTGCATCCATATGCTCAGGAAGAGTTACCCAGAGGAACATACCTCCATCGGGCCTTGTCCATTTCACACCATCTGGGAAGTAGTCTTCAATGGCATCAAGCATTATATCCCTTTTCTCCTTGTAAAGTTTTATTATCTTGGGAATATGTTCACGCATATATCCTCCCTTTATGTATTCCTCCGCAATATATTGCACAAACGGACTTGTACATAAATCTATACCCTGCTTGGCCAGCACTGCCTTTTGAATTATCTCCTCATTGCCTATCATGAAAGCTATGCGCATTCCCGGAGATAGGACCTTTGAGAGGGTTCCAATATAGAGAACATAGCCTTCCTTATCAAGGGCCTTCAGCTGAGGCACCTTCTCACCGGAAAATCTAAGCTCCTCATAGGGACTATCTTCCACAACCAAAATATTATACTCCTTTGCAAGTTCAAGCAATCTCTTTCTTCTTTCCAGACTCATGGTTACTCCCGCAGGATTCTGGAATGTTGGGATTGTGTATATGAATTTTGGTTTTTTCCCCTCTCTAACAAGCTCTTTGAGCTTCTTTTCAAGAATATCAATATTCATTCCCTCATCGTCCATCTCAACCTGCACATAATTTGGATAGAAACTCTGAAATGCAGTGATGGCGCCAACATAAGTTGGAGCTTCCACAACAACGGTGTCTCCAGGATTCAAAAATATTTTACCTAGGAGATAGAGTCCCTCCTGGGAACCTGCTGTGATTAAAACATTATCCTTTCCAATTCCAAAACTGTAATTTTCGTTATAGTAATTTGCAAGTGTCTCTCTGAAGCTATTTACTCCCTCAGTTGAACCATACTGAAGCATTTTCTCCCCGTAACTATCAAGAAGCTTGGTTGTTATTTCTTTTATTATTTCCACAGGGAAAGATTTAGGATTTGGAAGTCCTCCTGCTAGAGAGATTATATCCGGCATCTGGGTAACTTTGAGGAGTTCTCTTATCTCCGATGCTTTAAGCCTTTTTGCCAGCTCGGAAAATTCTTCTTCCCACATTTTTTATCACCAAGGGGGAATTGCAGCCATATTTATTAAAGTTACTTGTAGAAGCAGATAAAATAACTTTTGGTCTATATTTCAACA
>JAGGTO010000077.1 GCA_021163705.1 Thermoplasmata archaeon
AAAACACTTCAGATTTTAGAAAGAATTATATATCGCTTCATCATGCTACGCACTATGACATTCCAGGAAGCTGTGGATAGACTGCTCAACAAAAAGATATGCATGAAATGTTACGCTCGGAATCCTCCAAATGCTACAAGATGCAGGAGATGCGGTAGTCACCAGCTTAGACCCAAGGCTAAGGAGAAGAGAGGTGGCGGAAAGTAACCTCAATGGCCGTCTCTACTGCTTTTCTCATGGTATTGAATTTCACATAGGGTCTATTTTCTCTTTTCAGCACCATATCCTCGCTGCTCGGTAAATGAATAAATCCTATGGGAATATTCATATTCATCCTTTTAGCATGATAAAGAAAGGAATAAAAGAGGGTATTGCAAACATATGTTCCGGCATGATAGGATACATAGGAGGGTATTCTCTTCTCATGCCATCTATCGAGAATTGAAAAAACCGGGAGTGTGGAGAAATAGGCATCTTCCCCATCTTCAAAAATTTTCTTTCGGCTTGGAGCATAGCCCCTGTTATCGGGCTTTTTAGCGTGCATAAAGTTTATAGCTACCATCTCTATAGAAATCTGTGCCCTTCCATCTGCAAGTCCAAGGGATATAACTGCTTGGGGTTTATGCTTTTGCAGAAGCTCCCTGGTTATGTTTTTCACATCTTCATAGCTTACAGGAATCTTCTCAATGATTACATCTTCCATTTCTATTGCCCTTGCCACTTCCCAGGAAGGATTCTTCTTGAAATTCGAGAATACATCAAATCCAGTTAAAAGGAGCATTCTCTTTCCTCCAGCTGTTGCAATACATATTCTCTTATCTCATCCACACCGGGATATTCTCCCACAATTTTCCCCTGAAGCATGTATGGCTTTAGCATATCCTCCAGCTCTCCTCCGCAAACTGGACAATTTTTCATTTCCCTATCCCTAGGAATCACAAAGAAATTTCCACATTTCTTGCATCGATAAACTCTCTTTGCGCCACTCAGCTTCCCTCTTTTAGCCAGAGGCATTCCTTCCACCTCAACTATGTCCATGGCATAATCTATGGTCTTGGCATTGCTAAGTGATGTGCCCACACCAAAACCTGTAGCTCCAGCTTCTTTTAATCTCCTCACACGCTCCTCATCCAAGCCTCCTGAGACAAATATTCCAACATTCTTATAGCCTCTCAAATCGAGCTCCCATCTTACTTCCCTAACTATATCCTCAAAATTTCCCCTTCGTGAGGATGGCGTGTCAAGACGAATCGCCGCCAGATCCTTTAAAAGCTCGGCGGCTTTTATTGCCTCAAATTTCTCATCTCCAAATGTGTCTATGAGGGCTATTCTTGGAACATTCTTGGAAACAACTTCATCAAACTTCCTCCAGGCCTCTTCCTCGCCTATTGTGAGAATTAGGGCATGGGGCATGGTACCTTTTGGATTCTTTCCAATATGCTCAGCACCCAGAATGCTGGATACTCCATCACATCCTCCAATATAAGTAGCCCGATCTATCATTGGAGAGATTGCGGGATGCATTCTTCGAACCCCAAAGGATAAAACCAAAGAATCTCCAGCAGCTAGTCTTATTCTTGCAGCCTTTGTGGCTATTCCAGAGGCCTGACATATTAGCCCGAGAATAGGCGTTTCATAAACTGCAAATTCCTTATAATCCCCCTCAATTGCCATCACCGGAATAGGGTAGCCATGGTAATCTCTCCGCGTGAATATTGTGCCTTCAGGAAGAGCATATATGTTTACATTCTTCCCCTCCATTAAATGAAGAACTTCATCAAGACCTGCAAATACTACCCAGTCATATGGGGGGTTCATCACAGTGAATTCTGCCCAAACTCTTTTCTTTACACCCAGTTTCTCCAGAATTTCCTTTGTCCGGAGAAAATAAACATCCGTGGTCTTACCTTCTTTAATTTCTTCTTCTGTGGCTATGTGAAACTTCATATTTCTTCCCCCTTCACCATTTTAACCCCATAAATATCCCTCATATAATTCAAAGCATACTCATGCTTAGCCTCCGATGTACCACTGCAGGCATCTTCTATAACATAAACATCAAAACCCCGAACAAAAGCTCCAAAGGCCGTATGAAGCACACAAATATCTGTGGCCACTCCACATAAATACACCTCATTCACACCTTTCTCTCTGAGAACTTTTTCAAGATCTGTGAAAAGAAAACCGTCATAGGTTCTCTTATCTATCACAATATCTCCACTCTCTGGTGCAAGCTCCTCCACTATCTCTGAACCCCAAGTACCTTCCATGGCATGCTCTCCCCATACTCTAAGCTCCGCATCATCTTTCCTATGAGAATCCCTAAGATAGATTACCATACCTCCCTTCCTGAATTTCTTCGCAATTTCTTTTATTTTTGGCACTATACTCCTTGCTCCCTCACTCCCAAACTTTCCATCCACAAAGTCATGGATCATATCAACGATCAACAGCGATTTCATAGGGGTGAATGAAATTAAAAATAATTAATGTTTCTCCCGATAAGGAGGCCAGAGATACAGGCTTCCTTCCTTTATCCTCTCCAGCTTCTCTCCCCTTAACTCAAGTACGAAAACCTCACCAACAAAAACCTTGCCCTCTATTAAATGTCCTCCTACCGTATTTCCCTCCCTATCTCCAAGAACCGCATGAATATGCACGAAAACATCACCATTTTTCAATGAGATATTTCCCATGGCACTTAAAAGCTCCCGATATCCCCGAATATCAATCTCCTCATATTTGCCCTTCTCTTTGTTGAAATATCCAAGCCTTGCATTTTTTAATGTGCCTATGGCATTTACTATCCCGGCATTTATGCCATTCTTCCTTGCAAAATCCTCAACAAATTTAACAAGATCCTCATCTTCCGGACATCTTATTAGAAATGCTCTTCCCACATCCATACTCTTCACCTCCTCATCCAAATCTCCCTCATTCTATAAAACCTTATTGAAAATCAAACAGTGTTTTTCTTTTCTTCTCTTTCTTCTTCTCTTCACCAAAGGACATGAGTTCTATTTGCCTGCTTCCGGTTAAGAGATTCTCCTCATCCACCCCGAATACCTCCGTGATCCTGGCTAAAGTTTCCGCTATTCTCCGAGCATAATACCTATAATCAGGTCTCTTGATGAAAGGTCTTCCTGGAATATAGGGCTCAACATCCTGCTTTGAGCCCCTGGCATTCACCACTATCCAGGAGACCTTCATCCCGGGGATGAACTCATAGCCCATGGCAATGAGTTTCTTGGCCGCCTGAACATTTGCCATTGACTCAGGATTTTTGTAAAACTTGAAATCTTTAACCGTCCGAGATATCACTAAACTCTCCACAGGAACCTTCCCACTTCTAACCTTGCTCACTATATCTCTGGCAAGTTTTATAGCTCCCTCTATATCCTCATCCAAAATCTTCTCAAAAACCATTTTCTGTGCTTCACTCTGTAAATCAAATGAATCTGTGCGGCGTATCTCGTAGCCACGAACTATCATCTCCCCTCTCTGCTCTTCAGGCCAGATTATCCTGCCAACATACCTTTTCTTTGCACCATGCGAAAAAAATGGTTCCAGGATCTTCTCAAACTCAAGAATTAGCTTTTCCCTCTGGGAAATCTCCTGAGCTTTCATTTTCCCAAATCTTATGCTCTCTTCCAAATTGCTGAAGGGTGATTGAAAGAATACACTATCTGTATCTCCATATACCACCTTTATTCCTTCATCTTCAAGCTCCTGAATTATCCTCTTTATGGTCTCTCTCGCAAAAGCCGTTATGCTCGCCCCTATGTCCGGATTTGTGAATCTGTAAAATGAGGAGGCTAGAACTCCATAAAATGAGTTCATAAGTATTTTCACTGCTTGCTGAAGTCCATCATAATAATCCCTCCTCTCTTTATCCTCCTTCATCTTTCTCTTGAGCTCGTCCCTTTTGTTCATAAGCTCCCCTAGAATCTTAGGTATCAATCCCACCTTCTTCTCTTTACTTAAAAACCGTGTTCCTGTGGGACTTACTATCTCTCCATCTTCACTTAGGGTTGTGAAGCATATGTTGTACTTTATAATTATGCTCGGATACATGCTCTTGAAATCTAAAACGCATATCCAGTGATATAATCCAGGCTCTATAGTGTGAACATAACCACCTTCTATCCTCTTAGATTTTCTCTCCTGGCCCTGCAGGGGAACACCTATCCCATTTTTATCCGCTTCTCTAATTAACAGAGAATCCACCCATGTAGATGTGCCTGAGTGTATAACATCATCCAATGGAAATCTGGTAACGGTGGCCAGATCAAGATATTTATCAATTATCCCTATTTTAAGCAAAATTCGCAGGGCCAATTCTGCATCTCTCTTGCAGTACTCTATTACATCCTCCCTTCTCTTTTCCCATTCCTCATCTATGTTGGTTCTATCCACATCCATTTTCCCTTCTCCAAATAGCTCCTGAGAAACCGCTTCCAGTGTCTCCTGTTTTAACCGCAATTCCTTCTTCACAGCCCACCAGGCATCCTCTATAACCCTCCCGTGTAGTCTCCAGAACTGGCCAACTATACGCTGGGGCTTACCACCATCTCTACCTATGGAAAAATCCATACCGTACTTTTTGTATCTATCGCTTAAGAGCTCCAGATCATAGCCGTCAATATTGTAACCTGTAATTATATCCGGGTCCTCCTTCCTAACAAGCTCTATAAAATTTTTGAGAATGTGTTTTTCCTCTCCTTCTATGCTCATCTTTCTGATCTCTCCCTTTTCCCATACGGCTATCCCGATGGTGAATATTCTTCCATCTTTCATGGAATTTTCTATATCAAAACTCAGAATTTTAAGGGGAGGCTTGAAATCTTCAATATTCTCGAATCTCTCAGCCCTCACAACGATCTCTGTAAAGTATCTCCTATCATCAACCCTCTCTCCAAAAACCCTCACACAGGAGGAGAGATCAAAATCATATATAAATCTCTGATGAAAGGGGATATCCGCCGCCAGAACATCACAAAATTCAAGGGCCTCTCTTCGGTATCTGGGAGTTTTCCAGGGTGAGTGCATTGTTACCTTCACACAGTCTCGAATTTTTCCCTTGTGCCATAGCTTTACATTCTCAAGAGAGTATATTTCAGAGTCCTTGGAAAATCTTTCCAGTAGTGTGGTGGGTGGCTCAACAAGATAAAAATACGGTCTAAATCCATGGTATTTTATGGTTATGGATTTTCCCTCCCTTGTCTTTCCGTAAAGTTCCACGACTACTCCTCTTTCCCCCCGAGAATAAGAGGCACTCAAAAGCCGAACATCCCAGTACATCTCAATTTAACATCTCCTACGGGAATATAAGGGTTACGATTAGAAGGATAAAACCTTGCCCACGAGCCAGTTGGTGAGATATGCCACGGTCATGCCTATCCACACAAGCATGGAGAAGTGAAGATATATGCTATGCTTGTGAGAACCACTCACTACTTTAATGAGCATAG